>JAKBSX010000159.1 GCA_021844725.1 Actinomycetes bacterium
CCAAGGAGTAGTTGATGCAGGTTGAAATAGTGGCGATCGGCACTGAGCTGCTGTTGGGTCAGATAATAGATACAAACTCATCTGCAATTTCTCAAAGACTTGCTGAGGTTGGAATTGATTGTTTTTATCAAACCCGCGTGGGTGACAATTTGGAAAGGATTATCCGAGTCCTTGAGATCGCCCTCGATCGCAGTGATGCTGTAATTGCCTGTGGTGGCCTGGGGCCTACTCAGGATGATATAACACGGGATGCGCTAGCTAAGGTGATGGGAGTTCCTCTGATTCATGATATGGCTATAGAGGCAAAAATAAGAGCCATGTTTGAGTCCCGGGGACGGGTGATGAGTAGGAATAACATAAATCAGGCGATGGTCCCCGCTGGAGCGTCTCCAATTGAACAGATCAAGGGAACTGCACCGGGATTGATTTGTCCCGTGGGGGATAAGGTAGTTTATGCGGTCCCAGGCGTTCCTTACGAGATGGAGGATATGATTCGCCGAGTCATAATTCCGGATTTGGTTCGCCGTTCTGGTGCCAAGGGAATCATCAAGTCTCGAACACTGCGTACATGGGGATTGTCGGAATCAGCTCTGTCAGAGTTGATTGGCCCAAGACTGGATCTTCTTGATCAGGGGGACGGGAATACCACGCTTGCTTTTCTTGCCTCCGGCATTGAAGGCATTAAGGTGCGAATCACCGCAAAGGCCGAAACCGAGCAATTAGTTGAGCGTCTTCTTGATCAGGAGGAGGCAGAACTTCGTAAGATCCTGGGTGGAATTGTATTTGGAGTGGATGACACCACTATTGAGTTGGCTGTGGCTGAAGAACTCAAGAGCAGGGGATTGACGCTAGCTTTGGCGGAGTCTTTAACCGGGGGATTGATTTCGGCTCGAATTGTGAATGTTCCAGGTGCATCCGAGTGGTACCGCGGCTGTTTGGTGAGCTATGCATCTGAGCTAAAGCATGATCTTCTATCCGTGGACCATGGTCCAGTTGTATCTTCGGAAGCTGCAATTCAGATGGCTGTTGGCGTCAGGCGACTTTTAGGAAGTGACGTAGGACTTTCAATCACCGGTGTAGCTGGTCCTGAATCTCAAGATGGCAGGAGTGTCGGCACAGTATTTGTTGGGGCATCTTCCTCAGTGTTTGGGGATCAGTTTACAGAGCTTAAGCTGCCTGGGGATAGGGACAGGATTAGGCAGTTTGCAACTATATCGGCCTTGGATTGGCTTCGAAGAATTCTCTCTGGGATTGTCCAGCCCTCGGGATTGCAATAATTATCTTTAAAAATAGATTGCAATGTCGAACGTATGTTCGTATAATCTCATATATGTTCACTAATTGGTCCCGGAGTGTCACAGCCGTTGTCTATGTTTTTGGTGGTCGCTTAATGAGATCCAGATCAATATTTGTGATGAAATTAGTAGTGAGTGGAAAGAATGGTGAGTGAGTTGCCTAAGGATGAGATGACAGATCGCGGCAAGGCGTTGGACATTGCTTTAGGGCAGATCGAAAAGCAATTTGGCAAAGGGTCAATTATGAAAATGGGTGAGAATGCCCATATGAAGATTGAGTCTATATCGACAGGTGCGCTTTCGTTGGATCTCGCCTTAGGAGTCGGTGGATTTCCACGAGGAAGGGTGATAGAGGTCTTTGGACCAGAGTCATCTGGAAAATCTACTCTTGCTATGCATGTAGTTGCCGAGGCTCAGCGTAATGGTGGTATCTGTGCTTATATTGACGCCGAGCATGCCATGGATCCTGTTTATGCAAAGGCAATTGGAGTCGATATTGATGAGCTTCTGATTTCTCAGCCTGACAATGGCGAACAGGCGTTGGAGATTGCAGATATGTTGGTAAGGTCGGGAAGCTTGGATGTTTTAGTAGTTGACTCTGTGGCAGCGTTGACTCCAAGGGCTGAGATTGAAGGAGAGATGGGGGATTCTCATATCGGTCTTCAAGCTCGACTGATGTCTCAAGCTTTACGGAAATTGACCAGTAATTTGAACCGCTCACGAACTATAGCAATATTCATCAATCAGCTCAGGGAGAAGATTGGAGTAATGTACGGTTCCCCTGAGGTTACCCCCGGTGGACGTGCATTGAAGTTCTACTCTTCAGTAAGGATTGATATTCGTAAAATCGAAGCTATCAAGGATGGCGCTGAGATTGTAGGTAGCCGGACTAGGGCAAAGGTGGTAAAAAACAAGTGTGCACCACCATTTAGGCAGGCTGAGTTTGACATTATGTATGGAGTTGGTATATCGAGAGAAGGATCATTGCTTGATGTTGGGGTAGATCTTGGCATTGTGAAGAAATCCGGATCGTGGTATACCTACGAGGGTGAGCAATTAGGCCAGGGGAGAGAGAAGGCTAAGGAGTTTATCGCTAGTAATCCGAGCGTGATGGCAGAGCTTGATTCAAAGATACGGGGAGCAGTAGGTATCAATCTTGATGTGGCAGAAGTTCTTGATGGTTTTTCAGAAGAGGATGATGAGCCAATTTTTATCGAAGAATAGCTGAAATGGTTCATGAATTAATAGTGTTGTAAAGGGGCTCACGCTTTAGCGTGGGTCCCTTGCTAGTGTGGTAGATCGTGGGTAATAAATATTTTATAAGAACTTTTGGCTGTCAGATGAATGAGCACGATTCTGAGAGGATTGCCTCGGTGCTGGAATCGGACGGCTATGTGCATAGCGACAGTCAAGAAGATGCCGACGTGGTGGTATTCAACACTTGTTGCATCAGAGAGAATGCTGACAATAAATTTTATGGAAATCTCGGTCAAATTAAAGCGCAGAGAGATCGAAATCCAGAATTAAAGATCATGGTGGCTGGATGTTTGGCCCAAAAGGATCGTGATGTAATACAAAAGCGTGCCCCTTGGGTGGATGTGGTTTTTGGCACCAATAACATTTCAAGGGCTACAGAGCTTTTAAAGCTTTCGAATGAAGCCGGTCAGGTTATTGAGATACTTGATGGCATAGAGTCTGATGAAGTTGAGTTTGCTTCCGCGCTGAATGCAGTTCGTGCGAGTAATTACCAGTCATGGGTTACAATTCAGATGGGTTGTGATAATAATTGTGCCTTTTGTATCGTACCTTCAGTCAGGGGTAAAGAGGTGTCCCGGGGCTTCAAGGCAATTATCGATGAGATTACTCAGCTGGCCCGGGAGGGAGTCAGTGAAGTGACACTGTTAGGGCAAAATGTGAATTCTTATGGACGCGATATAGCGCTCTCACTTCGGAGAGACAGCACCCTGGCCACCGAGATTGCCGGTCCTTATTGGCATCAAGATCGCAGAGCCAGGCCGTTGTTTGCCGATCTTTTGCGCGAAGTGGGTGCGATTGAAGGCATTTCTAGAGTTAGGTTTACCTCTCCGCATCCCAAGGATTTACGTTCTGAGACGGTTGCTGCAATGGCTGAAGTTCCCAGTATTTGCGAACATCTCCATCTGCCACTGCAATCCGGGTCTAACAGGATTCTCTCTATCATGCATCGTGGCTATAGTGCGGAGAAATATCTGGAAAAACTGGAGATGGCTCGGCATGCTATTCAAGACCTGGCGGTTACCACTGACATAATTGTGGGCTTTCCGGGCGAGACTGAGGATGATTTTGAGCAGACTCTTGAGGTTGTGGCTGCAGCCGAGTATGACAGTGCCTACACGTTCATATTTTCTCCAAGACCTGGAACTGAAGCTGCGGGAATGGTGAAAAACTATGTTTCGGAAGACGTAGTCGCAGAAAGATTTGAGCGTCTTAAGGCTGTAGTGGAGCGATCCGCTGAGCTAAAGCATGCCCAAAGGGTCGGTCGGGTCGAAGAAGTTCTAGTGGATGGACCGTCTAAGAAGAACTCAAGAATCTGGTCTGGTCGTACCCGTCAAAATAAGCTTGTTCACATATCAGTGGATAACTCTAAATACGCAGATCAGGTGCCATTTTTGCCAGGAGCGTATGTGAAGGTACAAATTACTTCCGCGGCTGCTTATTTCTTGCGTGGGGAGTTTGTGGAGTTGCTGTCGATGCCTAAAAGGAAGCGTATACTTGAGTTTACGATTGGTTAAAATTGCAAGTTGGTTTTCTAGATCAGCATTGGTCTGGTCTGATATCATATTTTGACTGATTTTGTGTGTCGGGAATCAAGCAATTATTGGCGAGGGTGGATATGGCTGATTTAATGCAAGACTCGGTCAGCACTAATGAATTAACTGATCGAGGAGTTAAGAGTGAATTTTCAATAGTACCTACAAAACTAGTACCGTTTGCAGTCCTTGTTATTGTGGGACTTATCATAAGCATCGCATATAACTCACGATGGGCTTTGGATTTCTACCACGTTACCGGTGGAGGACTTTGGACTGCAATTGATCTGTTTGTTGGGTTTGTGGTGGGTCCGATAATGGGGAAAATGTCAGTTCCAGCTCGGATTGAATTTTCCTCTAAATTTATGCCAAAAATGTTGGTGATTATGCCGACTTTGGTGACAATGACTTTGGGAGCGGGATTTCAACTCGCTCGTCGACTCGGGAACCTTTCATTAGGCGCGCCGGCTCATGGCTGGTTGGTCGCATCTTTTATTGTTGTTGGCGTGATGACCCTAGTTGCTTTGGGAGTTCTTGAACCTGCCAACATTGCGGTATTGGTGGAGTTGAAAAAGGAGCATCCAAACGGGGAGGTGATAGGTCGACTAATGAAGCGATTTATCTACACTGCCGGTATTACCGGGGCCATGCAGATTGCGACTCTTATTATTATGACTCGGGTGGCCACGCTATGACTACAGAGAGCTTGTCTGGAATTTCGTCTAATAGGCAACCTGTGAAGAGTTCGAAGATGCCCCCAGTCACTGAAGTTGGGGTCATAGCGTTGGGTTTGGTGGTAATCGGCGGTATTTACATGTCGTCTTATTACCCAAAGAGGTCGCCTATGGTTTTGCCCACCGTACTGGTTGTATTGGCACTAGCCTTGATCTGCTGGAACTTTATTTCGATTGTTCGTTCGAGCGACCTGCCTAAGTTTCCATTTGTGAAGGTAGGTAAGTGGACTTTATTAGTGTATGTGGTCATTGCAGGTATGTTGGAATACGTATTTGTATATGACGGAACTGCAGGCACGCCACTTGTATTGCTGAGCCTGATGTTGTTGGTTTTTGCGGTGGACGTTCCAACCATAGTGGCATTCACGGTGGCCAGATTTTACAGGAGTCCAAGTGTCAAGTAGCGAACATATTTTTATTGGCTTTACTCGTTAGCTTGGTTGTACATTTGATTTGTTCGAAGTTTAGGTGATTGAGATTTCCCTCCATCCGAAGCTGATTGCTTTGGTGGGTCCCACCGCGTCGGGCAAAACCGATTTGGCACTCGACATTGCAAAGAGGCTAGGGCACATCGAACTAGTGAGCATAGATTCGATGACTATTTATCGGTCGATGAATGTAGGCACCGCTAAACCGAATCTGTCGGATCTTGGCGGGTTACCGTATCATATGGTGGATTTGGCGTACCCATGGGAGACGTTCTCCATGAGCCAGTTTCAGGAGCTGGCAAACTGGAAGATATCAGAGGTCAGGGAAAGGGGTAACCTACCTCTATTGGTAGGCGGAACCGGACTTTATTTGCAGGCTCTGATAGATGACTTCAAAATTCCAGCTCAGTGGCCAGATATCAGGGAGCGTCTTGAAATTGCCGCCAGTACTGACTGGGGATTGGCGCAACTGTTTCGAGAGTTATTAAATCTCGATCCCGTAGCGGCCTCGAAAATGGAGCCTACCAATGGCAGGAGAATAGTTCGTGCGCTTGAAGTCACCCTGGGGTCTGGAAAACCATTTTCGCAGCATGGGCCGGGATTGTTTGTAAATTCATGCAGTCACCAAATGGACGCAGTAGGAATAGATCTACCCAGGGCTGAATTGTTTGCGAGAATTGAAACCCGGCTTGATGCCCAGCTGAGTGCCGGTTGGCTGGACGAGGTGGAAATGTTGTTGGGTAATGAAAATGGGATGTCCAGGACTGCCAAGCAGGCACTGGGGTACAAGGAACTGATACAAGTCGTCCAGGGTGAATTAAGCCTAGATGAAGCGCGCAGCATGATTTTGGCTAGAACAAAACGTTTAGCTAAGAGACAGCTAGCATGGTTTAAAAGAGACCCAAGAATTATTTGGTTTAGCGAAATTGACCAGGCTCGGGCGGCATTGGAGTTGATTGTCGCTGAGAATGTTACGGTATGAGCTTCGTGAAGGTTGAATGGATGCCTGAAATTGGGAAATGAAATATTTGTATCAAAGCATCACGGTTTAGGTAATGATTTTTTAGTTTTGCTAGATATGGCAGACAGGTTTAGATTTACTTCTCTAGAAATAAGAGCGTTGTTAGATAGGCGTATTGGGATAGGGTCGGATGGCTTTATCAGGGCATTCCCAGCCAGGCCCGATTCGCAGGCTGTAGCATCCATGGAACTTCATAATTCTGATGGTACCCGGGCTGAAATGAGTGGTAATGGCATTAGATGTTTGGCCCAGGCATTAATTGATGCCGACATAGCTCCACATGGCGTATTTTCGATTGACACAGATGCTGGACTTATTGAAATCCAGAGTGGTTCAAGCGCTGGCGATACCATAGCTACCGTCTCGGTTGGGATGGGGATGCCGCAAATTAAGGAAATTTCAGGCTTGAGACAACTTGGCCATCAGTTTAAGGGGGTGAGGGTCGATATCGGCAACCCCCA
>JAKBSX010000160.1 GCA_021844725.1 Actinomycetes bacterium
GCAATCGAGTTAAGAGCACAGATTGGTCCTTTAAGGCAAATGTCTTAGATATTCCATTCATCTCAAGAACCGGACGACTACTAGGTTGCGTGTCAACGACAACACTGCCGTCGCCTGGATTTCTCATTTGTTCAGGATAGGTCATTTGGAACCACGCCTCCCACCAGAAGTGTCTCGTATCCATGGGAAGTATCTATCCTGAGCTTTCCTGGACAACATAAATAATATCAAAGCCAATCCAGTTGTCGAAACAATGGTTGCCACAAGATCAGATGTCTGGCTATAGCCACCAAATATAACACTTAGTCCACCTAGGCCGGTTGATCCGATTTCTTGGCCACCAAGAACCATACCTACCGCACCTACGGCCAATGCAATTCGAATACCAACAAAAATGAACGGAACCGTTCCTGGAAAATATATCTTCCATGTCTGAGACCACCCATTTAGGCCGAAAGCCTTACCAACATCAGTGAAATTCGAGCGCGTCGCCTTTACGCCAGCAACTGTGTTCACAAGAAGAGGCCAAGTTGCTATAACCATGATAAAAGCGACTCTAGCTGCCGTAGTTATTCCAAACCAGACTTCCATGACAGGTAAGAGCGCTATCGTAGGAGTCGCATTTCCAAACGCAACAAGTGGTTCCAAAGCGCGCTCAATATGTCGGACTCGTCCCATCAACAGACCTACACCAATACCAACGATGCCAGCCGCAATCAATCCTCCAATCATTTCAAGAAGACTTCTTAAAAAAGCACCTGGTAATTTACCATCGCTAATGAGATGGGCAAATGATAACGCTACTGAACTAGGAGTGGAAATAAAAATTGGCTTAAGAAACAGTCCGGACAGCTGCCATAATATCAAAGCAGTCGCAACAGAACTCCACCGATAAATCCGATCGCTATTTGCCCTGATCCATGATGGCGAAGGCTTTACTACATTCCGAGCCACTTCTTTATCTACGATCATTTCGAAATTTCCTGGATCCTGTCCAAATCAGTCAACCAGCCCCCTGAGAAAAGTCCAACAGGCTGAAAACCAGCCCCCTGAGAAAAGTCCAACAGGCTGAAAACAATTTCCAAGAGAATCCGATACAGTTGTGAAACTAATTATCAATCTAATAAGCACTTTCGTGAGCGCTAAATTGTGCCCAGGCACTGTGCCATGCAGAAAGATTGTATAGCTGCGCTATTGGACGCAACCCAGGACCCTTAAGTGCGTTACTCTTTTTTGCAATACCCATGTTGAAGGCTATCACTTTCGAGCTAAGGAATGAGTCCGTCGTTATTGGCCAGCCTTTGATACTTTGGAGGTCCTTCCAGTATGCTTGATACTGTGCTGTGGTATTAACATTGCTGGTATATGTGGCCGCTGCTTTAACCCAAGCAGCTTCGTTAGTATTGAATAACTTAGCTGATGCGAACCAAGCTAAATCAATCGCCTCAGCTATTGCAGGATGAGAAGTCAACCATGAAGCACGTGCACCCATGAAGCTGTCAGCATAGCTAGGCAATATTGTGCCTCCTACAGCCAGTACATGAAAACCCTTACCAGCTTTGGCAACATCTTCAGATGGCACGAAACCAGCATCAATCTGTCCTGCTATGAGAGCTCTTACGATAGCGGTATTGGTTCCAATTACTAAAGTAGTCACCTGTGAAGGCGAAAGTTTTGCCTTCTGCAAAACAGATAAAAATAATACCTCGTCCGGTGAAGCAACGGGACCTAACCCAACTTTCTGACCTTTTAAGCCAGCCAAAGATGTAATGCTGTTCTTAGCAATCAGCACGTCATCAAGTCGCGCCTGATTTGGACCAAAAATTGTGAGACCACCATCAACGATCGCTGGCGGAGGACCAGTTGTTGCATCGAGCGTACCACTAGCGACTGCTAATTCACCAGCATTTGACGATGCGTTGGTCTGAGTTGCATTTGCACCCCATTTCTTCAAATACTGGACTAAGTCGTAAACATTTGTGTCTCCGACGTATGTACCCCCAGCACCATTACCAATAGGAATAGTTAGACCTTTGAGATTCGGTGTTCCGTTCGCATTGAAGCTCAATTTTGTTGCGGTAGACGCCGCAACCGCCGGGGTCCCAGCCTTTGTTGTAGAAGAGCTTGCCGTAGAGCTGGCAGATCCGCACGCACTAACTAAAAGCGCCGATGCAAGAGTAACCCCAAATAATCTTATTTTTCGTCCCAATCTAGTCCCCCCTTGGACGTTTACTAATTTGAGCACTATATCACACCACAAAACAAATAATGAGCACAGTACTAAATACCACTTTCAGCAACAACTCTTATATCACGCTAAAATACGCCAAGATTTTCTTTTGGGGCGTATCAATCTCTGAGGTTGCCCAGAAAAAGTGGATACTGGTTATTTAGCCTTTGCTGCTGCTCGTAATGCTAGCTAAAAGTCAATTGGACTGACGTTGTTGTTCTTTTGACACCTGCGGGTTGTGTTGTACCAATTGAATACTAGAAAATACCTGCACGAAGTTGATCTAAAAAACCCACCAAACCGTACAAACCAATTATCTCGCCTGTGCGAATGGAAAGATCAAGCTCCCTTTTCCCAGGATGAATTCTCAAACCTTCACCAGCTAGAAGTATCTTTGCGTCATCTGCAAGCTTCATTTGGGTTCGGTTCTCCTTAAACGAGCTTTTAGAAGAGTAAGTTTTCCCGATCATTCATGAGCCGATTTCATCTTCATCCAAATCCTTCGCTAGGGGAGATCAGAAAAATTCTCTGAGTCAATAAACAATGGAATTATCCGCTAGGAAACTAACCATCGGATCCACGACATTTACCACCTGTCAACAGCCAATATGGTCACCTTTCTGACAAACTGGTATGAAAGTCAAGGTATAACCTTTAGTTTTTTCAAGCTGACATCGGCTAATTTGTTTGGGCAAAACCAAACATACATCCCATCAAGGCAACTTAGCCGTAGACCTATAAGAGGCTCATTGTCAGCAAGCCAGGTTAATTAGGAGAAAATACAGTTCCGATGTAAGGTCATTTTTGCTAAAAACCAAAATACGACCCCCAGCCTCCAGAAATAACGGCTAAAGCTAGGTTCACCAGCTGCACTTTATGCTCGCGACATAACCTGATCTAATCTAGCTTTCATCCGCATTCAATCTACACAACTCTAAAACATTGGATACAGATCAGAGAAAAGCACCAAGTTTAACACCTTGGATCCGCCAGTATTATTTCAACGGCACTCCGCGTTGTAAAAGCATCTCTTCGTCCACGCCATTAGCAAGTTCGATGATCGAAAACTTGTTTCCAGCCGGTTCAAATATCCCGTATTCGGTATAAATTCGTGATACCACCTTGGGCGCAGTGAGGGGATGCTGACAACTGGGCACCATTTTCGAAGCCCCGTCATTTGCGAACAATGTTGTGATAATCCATACCCGCCGGGCTCCAAAGGCAAGGTCTGCTGCACCACCAATTCCAGCTATCTTCTTTCCCTTTAGCCTCCAATTAGCCAGATCTCCCTCTGCTGACACCTGATAAGCTCCCATCAGGGCCAGATCCAGCCTGCCACTTCGAATTAAGGAAAATGATGTGACGCTATCAATAAAGGAACCACCCGGAAGAATCGTGGCATACCCTTTGCCTGCGTCAATCAGATCGTCATCTTCCTCTGAAGTAAGCGGTGGCGGCCCAAGTCCGATGATGCCGTTCTCGCTGTGAAGAATCACTCCCCTTGCTGTCAGCGGTGCTACGGCAATCTGCGGCATGCCAATACCCACATTGACTAACCATCCCTCGGGAACGTCCTCAGCTACTTTTGCTCCCAACTCTTCTAGTGACCACGCATTGACTTCTAATAATGATTCCATTACCCCAACCCCAAAATTCCAAGAGCATTGTCCCTGAGCACTTTTTCCCTCACCCCATCTTTGAGTTGAAGGCGATCAAAATCCTCCAACCACCGCTTCGGTGGGAACAAGGGATAGTCAGACCCGAAAAGAAACTTCTCCGGCATAATGCTGTTCATGTAGCGAAAAGTGGTTTCAGGAAAATACTTCGGAGACCAGCCAGACAAATCTATGAAGACGTTACCCTTGTGACGGGCTATTGCAACTAACTCCTCATGCCATGGCCATCCAGGATGCGCAGCAATTATCGTCAGCTCAGGAAACTCCGCCGCTATGTCATCGAGCGCCGGGAATGGGCGTCCATGCTTGAGGTGAAGTCCCCTCCCACCTGGAGAGCCGTTTCCAATTGCAGTTGTTCCGGTATGAAAAATAACTTTAAGTCCAAGACTTTGACATAGCTCCCAAATTGGATAGAAGCGTTTTTTGGCGGGAGAGAATTTTTGAGTTATTGGCTGAAATTTCATCCCTCTCATGCCGATCTGCTTGCAGTGCTCTATCTCCGAAAGGGCTGCATCACCTTTATGGGGGTCGACCGAACCGAATCCTATAAGCCTGCCTCCGGACCGGTCTACCAGCGCAGCAACCTCATCATTGGCGATTTTGAGTCCGGTGGTAGTTTCTGAATCCACGTCAAATATGATCGCAACGCCATTTTGCTCAGCGTAAGTTTTTACAACATCATGCTCTTCAGTTTCCGCACTACCAAACAGTCTTTTGGCGTCATCGTAACGCTGCTGATTTTGTTTGGCCCTGTCACCGGTGTGCACATGAGCATGAATATCGACGAAAGCCACCTCCCGGTAATTCACAGCTTCTGACTCTGTAGCGGATAGGTTTTCACTCATGATTTCACCTCAACCATTCTGTCGACAAAAACGCCTGGAGTATGAACTGAGCCTGGATCAAGACAACCATCGACAATCTCAGTGACTTCTGCAATTACAGTCTTTGCAGCAGTTGCCATTACCGGATTAAAGTTGCGGGCGGCGTGACGATAGATCAAATTACCAAATCTGTCTGCTTTCCAAGCCTTAATTAGCGCAAATTGTCCCTGGATCGGAGTGCAGATCAGATATGTCTTTGAATCAACCTCGATAGTCCTCTTTCCATCAGCAAGTTCTGAGCCGATTCCAACCTGAGTCAAAAACCCTCCCAGGCCTGCGCCCCCCGCCCGTATCCGCTCAACCAGAGTTCCCTGGGGCTCTAACTCCAGTTCCGCGTCGCCCTTCTCAAGCACCTCCAAGAAGGCTTTCGAAGTTGGTCCCAGCGGATAGGAGCAGACCACCTTTCTAACTCCTCCGTACTCAAATAACGGAGCATGTCCCGCATTATTCGCCACCACGGTAAGCTCCCGCACCCGCCGGGCAGCCAACGCCTGAATCAAGTTCGAAGGATAGCCGGCCCCACCAAATCCACCACACAGAACCGTCGAGCCATCGGCTATATCTGACACTGCGTCAATGGGATTCTCAAAAACTTCCACTCTGCTCATCTAATCCCCAATAATTTGAATTCAAAAATCAAAGTCCGTGATGCTCCGTAATAGCAAACCCATCATCTGATCGCCAAAGCAATAAAATGTTCATCCAAGATTTGTCGCTCTTGCCTTACCTTCTAACAGCAGTGACAAGCCAGGCTGCTGAATAGCCACTTGGTCGAGCTCACCGCGCTGGGCCAGGGTTTTTACAAGTGAGACAATCGGATGTCCATCGGTTGCATAGTTTTTGAACGGCCCCGCCTTACGCATCGCCTCCACATCACTATCGCCACCAACAGCGTAGCGCAACAAAAGCTCGTCATCTGAAATGCCGCCACCGAAGGACTCGCGTACCTCTGCTAACGAAGGCTCAGGATATTCGGCGTTGGAAAGCGCCTCGGCTCTCTCCCTACTCAATATAACTTCACGGGCCTCAGGGGCAACTCCGCTGCTGGCCTCCTCGCCATAGTCACCCAAGGCATATTTGATGATCTCGTCTGTAACAACCTTGTACCGCCCTCCGGAAAAAACGTTGATAGTGGCCTGGCTCACCACGAACTGAGAATATGGGGTCACCATGATCGGGTAGCCCAGATCTCTTCTAACCCGAACACTCTCATCTAGAACGTCACCCAGTCTTTGCTCCATTCCCATTTGACGAAGCTGATGCCTAAGGTTGGAAATCACCCCTCCGGGAACCTGATGGATGTACTGGGAGAAGTCATACTCCAGCGGTGTGCCGATCGGCATATTCTCCTCTTTGGCAATTCTGTACAGCTCCTTGGAGGCAACTCTGAGGGGACCTTCGTCAATGGATATGCCATATCCGAGTTCCCTTAGATTATTTGTAACATTGAACACCGAGGGCTGAGAAGAGCCGTTAGCAAGTGGAGGTATGGCGGTGTGCACGGTTTCAACTCCGGCCTCTACCGCTGCCAGCAGGGTCATGGGACCTAGTCCTGTAGTGCAATGGGTGTGAAATTCCAGAGGGAGTCCCTTCAGTTCACGCATAATAACCGGGACAATCGTTTTCGCTCTTTCCGGGGTCAGCAGCCCTCCGGGATCTTTAAGATACACCAAATCAGCACCTATTTCAAGCGCCTCCCTGGCCTTGGTGGCATAGTACTCATCGGTGTGTCTGGGTGACTCAGAAAACACAAGTGCCACCACCACTTCTAAGCCAGCCTCACGGGCAAATTTTACCGCCGCCACAATTCTGCTTCCCATGTCGTTGGAAGCATGCATGACATGCACTCTTCTGACACCGTTTGCGGCCAATCGATCCAGGTGAAGTTTCATGATCGAATACGGCGCAATGCCAAAGGTTGCCGGAGCGCTTGAAAT
>JAKBSX010000161.1 GCA_021844725.1 Actinomycetes bacterium
ATGATTCCCGTCGATATTGAGCTAATTTCAGTTTGGTTGAGCTGGTGCCGAAGCTGCAGTGCAGTACATGCATCGTGATGCAGCAGCAGGGATACTTGATAAACATTCTGGACATTCTCTCATAGGTGTCGCAGGGTCCCTTGGTTTCGAGAGCCGGGTGGTCATTTTGACAACCGGAAGAACGATCACAAAGTAAATCGTTGCTGTGATGATTACAAATGCCAGAAGGTTATTCAGAAAGTCACCGTAGGCGAACTTTGAAGAGTTGACAGTAAAGAATAAAGTTTCAAAGTTTGGCTCTTTACCAAAAGCTCCGATTACTGGAGTGATCAGATCGGAAACAGTCGCAGTTATAACTTTGGTAAAAGCAGTGCCTATCACAACTGCTATGGCCAGGTCGATCAGGTTTCCCCTGAACAGAAACTTCCTAAACCCTCCCATATGAACTCCTTTAAAAATCGACGCCTTCATGCACGAGTACTACTATGGAAGGGTACTCGTTTTGATGCCAGAATTCCTGGAGTTTTTTAAAGGAGAACGCTAGGGGAATCTATTTGGGTTTTGGTATATGCCACCCTGCTTTTGATAGTCCCTCTCTGGGTTCAAAGAAGAGACAGTTCTCCGGGCAATCGAATGGAAATGGTTCATTTGCCCCAAGGCGGCACTTTTCCAATTTATCTCCGGATTTTATTGTCTGCATAATGTAGTGTTTGCAGTCTAAATTTACCGCCATAGGTACCAATCTTATGTTATTTTTTGCTGGATCTGATGTCGAGTCAGCTTCAAAATGTATTTCCTTGAGAAATTTGTCGCAAACCGGGTAAATTTTGGCTAACTTCGATTATGTGGACATACCAAAGTCGGCATTAGTTCGGTGGAGCCAAGCACTGTCTGGATTGGCCAGAACTGGAATGTCATTTACCGAGAGCCTTTATGAAATGGAGCGTTTTGAGGAAATTCTCCATATAGCTGCGGAGATTAAGGCATTTGCTGACGAAGTCACCGACCCCGCTTCTCACTATCCGCAACAGCAGGTGGAGCTGTGGCGGGAGGTGATAGTTCGGGGGATACCCGGTTACGTGACTCCTAAATCTGCAGTAGGGGCCATCGTCGGAAATGCTTCAGGTGAGATACTTTTAATTCAAAGGTCCGATTCCGGGGTATGGCTGTATCCCACTGGCTGGGCCGACGTTGGATATAGTCCGGCTGAAGTTGTCAAGAAAGAGGTTCTTGAGGAAACCGGTATTGAGGTGGAGCCGGTCCGACTGCTGTCAGTGGTAGATGGTATGCAAAGGGGATTCACCACTGTGGCGATGTACTCAATGATCTTTTATTGTCGAACTATATCTGGCGAACTGAAGGCTCATCCGCTGGAATGCCGTGATGTGGGGTGGTTTGCGCGGGATAACCTTCCTTCACCTCTTGCGGCTCGAGATAAGTGGGTAGAGATGGCATTTATGGCCATTGACGGTATAGTCGAACCGACCTACTTTGATCCACCCAGGACTCCGTTTTGGAACGGATAAATCGCCTAAATAGCTCTACTTTTAGGTTTTAAATACTGATTAGCCTGGCCTTGACCTTTTATATGGGTCTTAGGCGGGCGTGCTTATGGTCACTGTCAGTCGTTTTTATGATTTCGAAGGAACTTCTGGACTTCTTCAGTTAGCGAGTCAATTGAGTCTGAATCGAACTCACTTACAAGTGGGTTGTGTTCTTCCTCGTCGTCATCCGCTTCTAAGTCCCTGGTAGCCTCCAGCTGAGCTATATAAGCCTTGGCATCGTCGTCGTTATCGATAATCGAGGCAATTTGACGGTCATATTCGGCTGTTGCGATATCAAGTTCCAGGGTGTCAATACGGAAGTTGAGAATTTCAAGAAGCTTTTCAATCAGTGCTCTGGCGCCTTTGGGCGAAGGCGTCTGTGTAACGTAGTGGGGAATGTTTGCCCATAAGGAAGCACCCGGTATTCCGCCTTTTTCGAACCACGCGGTCAGAATTCCTATAATTCCGGTTGGTCCCTCGTAGTTGGATGGGATCAATCCCAATTTCTTTATCATTATGGAGTTATTTGAAGTTGCAAAGACTTTTACTGGTCGGGTGTGAGGATAGTCAGCCAGGAGGGCGCCTAGTGAGATGATCGCTTCCACCTCCAGGTCTTCTGCCAGTTCGAATATAGTCGACGCAAATCTCTTCCACCGGAGCTGCGGTTCAGGCCCTTTGATGAAAATAATATCCCTGTCGGCGTATTCCAGGTGAGCCAGTGATATCGAAATCCTTGGCCACCTTATTTTTCTAACTGTTGAATCTTCAAGAATGATCTGTGGCCTGACCACAGTGAAGTCGTAAAACTCTTCAGCATCAATTTCTGCTATGACCTTCGCGTCCAACTTTTTACGAAGAAAGTCAATTGCTAAAGTCGCGGCCTCTGCCGCGTCATTCCACCCTGAAAACGCAGTTATTAATATCGGTCTGCGTAGCTCAGACGGTATTGAATCGAGCCACACTAAATCATCCATACATACATGCTACCCCGCTTGGCAGATATTGTGAGATATCCGCTAATGATATTGTCTGGCATTGTGCCTTAATCTGTGGTACGAGGTCTAGACCTTTAGAGCAAAGCCTCTAACTTTGAGTTGACTGTTTAGTAGGGGCTTAAGATGAGATACTTTTTTAGGTGAAGAACGGAGCAAGTATGGAAAGTGGCGAGATCATCGAAATCGAGGTAGCAGAAGATCCTACTCAAGAGTTATTACGAGGTATTAACTTTCTACTTCCCCAGCTCTCGGGTTCTGCTCAACCGCTGAAGCTAGTGGAGGTGGAAGCAATGCTGAGTGATGAGTCGGTTAATCTCCTAGTCGCCAGCGAAAAGATCTCTGGATCAATAGTTGGCACACTGACCCTGGTGGTTTTTCGAATACCAACAGGGGTTAGAGCCTGGATAGAAGATGTTGTAACAGATTCGTCAATCCGCGGTCGTGGAATTGCCAAGAAAATGGTGCTGGATGCAATCGCCATTGCCAAATCTTTTGGCGCCAAAACCGTCGATTTGACTTCCAGACCCTCCAGGGTGGAAGCCAATGGACTGTACGTGGCAATGGGATTTGAAATTCGGGATACCAATGTCTATCGCTATACGATATGAAGGCGGAAATTGTTGAATTTTGACGTAGAACTTTCTGATTTATAAGTGTATTTTTTTACTTTGTGGTCCATATGCATCTAAGATTCGACGTGGGTCTGTGGCAAAAAAAGTGTCATAGATTTTATTAGGATTCCAAAATGAGCGTAATATGCCTTGATGGAACAGAGATTTAGCCGAGGAAGGGCGTGATCGTGCCTGAGAGTATAACGATAACGGATAATCGCACAGGGAAGTCCATAGAAATTCCCATTGAAAACGGAGGAGTCTCGTCAGCCGAATGGTCGAAGCTGTTGCCGGGGGTCTGGTTTCATGATCCAGGTCTAACCACAACCGCAATGACGTCGAGCTCGATAACTTATCTAGACGGTGATGAAGGAATTCTGCGGTACCGGGGTTATCCGATTGAGCAGTTAGCGGAAGGGTCGACGTATTTGGAGGTAGCCTACCTTTTACTTAAAGGTGAACTGCCGAACCAAACCCAATATGCCGACTGGGTGCGGGATGTGACCCACCATACCTTTATACATGAGAATGTTCGGAAGAGATTTTTGGAAGGCTTTCACTACGACGCTCATCCGATGGGGATGCTAGTGTCAGCTGTGGCAGCGCTTTCAACTTTCTATGCCGACGCAAAGCAGATTTTTGATCCGGAAATTCGAGAGAAGCAGATCGTGCGACTGATCGCCAAGATGCCAACCCTGGCTGCGGCTGCGCATAGATTTTCGGTTGGTATGCCCTTTGTCTATCCTGACAACGAGTTGTCATTTCCGGCCAACTTTCTCTCGATGATGTGGAAGATCGCTGAGCCCCATTTTGAAGCAGACCCAGCATTAGTGCATGCAATAGATGTGCTTTTCATTCTTCATGCTGATCATGAGCAGAACTGCTCTACTACTGCAATGAGGACTGCGGGTTCGGCCCATTCCGACCCGTATTCATCGACAGCTGCAGCATGTGCGGCGCTCTATGGGCCTCGGCACGGTGGGGCAAATGAAGCAGTGGTTAAGATGCTGAACGAGATTGGTTCCATCGAAAATGTGGAGCCTTTCATCAAAAGCGTAAAAGAAGGTCATGGTCAAAGGCTCCAGGGATTTGGACATAGAGTCTATAAAAATTATGACCCTCGTGCCAGGATCATCAAAAAAGTTGCCTACGACGTATTTGAAGTTACTGGCAAGAACCCGTTGCTTGATATAGCCCTAAAACTTGAAGAGGTCGCTTTGTCGGACGACTACTTCATCTCCCGCAAGCTATATCCAAATGTGGATTTCTACTCCGGTCTGATCTACCAGGCGATGGGATTCCCAATCGAGATGTTCCCGGTATTATTTGCGATACCCCGGGTATCGGGTTGGTTGGCTCATTATGTCGAGCTTCTTGACCAGGATTCGAAGATTGTTCGCCCACGGCAGATTTTCACTGGACAAGGGGAGCGTAAATACCTCCCGATGGATCAAAGATAGTTTATTTATTTTTTTGGCCTGGTCTTGGTGTGTTCCTGACCAGGCCATCTTGTTTTCAGTGAGAGCATATTAGTACGAATGATCTGCCTGCTATTCGTTTTCTCATCTCAATGCAGTAGACTTTGTTGGTGTCATTAAGGAAGTTTGTACCCCAATCGATACTCAAAGTGTTGGACAGGTCTGAAACGGCCCTGAAGGCTTTTAAGTACACGGTGGCCTCCGCAGTTTCAGTTGTGATTTCTCAGATTGTCCTTTTTCTTTCGTTTGGAATTTTTCACCTATGGTCTGCAACGACGTGTAACTTCGTTGCGGTTGCGGTTTCTGCCATTCCTTCTTACTATATGAACAGGGCCTGGGCTTGGGGCAAGTCTGGCCGGTCTCATTTCATGAAGGAAATTGTTCCATTTTGGGGGCTGGCCTTTTTAGGACTACTCCTTTCCCTTTGGGCGGTTAGCGCCGCTCAGCAGTTTGCTCTTGATCACCAGTTTCAGCATCTCCAGGTTGCTCTATTTGTGAACGCAGCTTCGATAGCCGCATTTGGAGTACTTTGGATCGGTAAATTTGTTATTTTCAATAAGTTGCTATTTGCCGATGCCGATCACAACGATTTAGTCGGCGCTTCAGATTAGATAGTTTGAGATATCGCTAACATTACTCCTAGTTGATATCGCACCTTCACGGATAAATCCAAGGGATTCCTTGGGGTCAGTGCGATGTACCTTGCGTTCTGTGACCGCTAGCGCTGGGGGGGGAATGTGTTGTGTTGCACTGGTGGTATAGCCAGAGATTTCTCTGTTCTAGACCTAATTGTATACAAATCTTACATCGGAGCGGTGCCCAAGTAGTGTTTATTGCTGGTTTGTTTTTGGGTACAGTCTCTGGCAAACGCTGATAAAACCAAGCTATATTGTAGGTGTTACAGTTCCGTGGCTTTATCACGAATAGCCCTTGACCCCACGGATAAATCCAGGGGCTCGCGGGCTTGTTTTGGTCATTCGCACCTAGGAGAATCGTGGATAGTTTTGAGCAGTTCCTGGATCAAATTGAACCCGCATCACGGGCTAATTTGGCTAAAAGTATTGAAAGGCAGTCAAGGCTAACTAAGCCTCCTCATGCACTGGGAGAGCTCGAAAATATTGCCAATAAGTACGCTTCTATTGTGGATGAATTCCCGCCTAAAGTACCCGAGGCGATTACTGTAGCAGTGTTTGCTGGTGATCACGGAGTTCTAGAGGAAGGAGTTTCCCCATGGCCCAAAGAGGTCACTATGCAGATGCTTGGGAATTTTATTGCTGGTGGCGCCGCCATTAATGCAATTGCACGTCAAGTTGGAGCTGAGGTGACCGTGGTAGACGTCGGAGTTGATGGCGATACCTCTGCGATGTCGGGAGTGGTAAATAAAAAGATATCAAACGGCACCTCAAATCTGGCACTAGGTCCTGCAATGTCTTTGCTACAAGCCAAGCAGGGTGTTCAGGCAGGTTTTGAGGTTGGAAATTCGATCATAGATGCTGGATCCGAACTTTTGGTAACCGGGGATATGGGAATTGGAAACACCACTCCGTCAGCCGCCCTGATCTCCTGGTTTGTCGGTTCAGATGTGGAAACCACTACGGCACGCGGCACTGGTATAGATGACCAAAGAATGAAGATAAAGATTACGGCTATTGAGTCATCGCATGACAGACTGCGTAGGGAAGGCGTAAAGGATCCGCTTGAGGTGCTGGCTTCTATTGGTGGATATGAGATCGCAGCTCTTTCAGGATATATATTGGCAGCCGCAGTAAGAAAAGTGCCACTGGTTTTAGATGGGGTAATTGCCAACGCTGCTGCGATAGTGGCACATCAGCTAAATCCCAACATTACCGACTATCTCTTTGCCGGACATCTTTCTAAGGAGCCAGGTGCCGCCAAAGCACTTGAGTATCTGGAGTTGGAACCAATTTTGAAGCTGGACCTCCGGCTCGGGGAAGGTACCGGTGGATGTTTGAGCGTGCCAATAATTCAGGCTGCGGTAAGGACCCTTGTGGAAATGGCAACTTTTGAATCAGCTGGCGTCAGTGAGAATTTATCTACTCCTTGAGCCTTTCGGCCGCCTCTTTGCCGCTTGAA
>JAKBSX010000162.1 GCA_021844725.1 Actinomycetes bacterium
TTAAGAGAGCCACATCGGTGCTGGTTCCGCCCATATCGAAAGTTACCAGGTTTTCTATGCCGCTTAAAGCTGCCACGTGTTGAGCGGTCACGACTCCTGCTGCAGGGCCTGAAAGAATTGTCTGCACGCTTCTAGCTGCCGCTGAAGAAAAAGACGCCACCCCACCATTGGAACGAATGATGTAACGCTGATCGCTTGTAACACCAATTTCCCGCAGCTTTACATCCAGTCTGTTTATATAACGGGACAAAAGTGGATTCAGATACGCATTGACCACGGTAGTTGACATCCGGTAATACTCTCTGATCTCCGGGGCGATATCAGACGAGACAGATACATCTATCCATGGAGCCAGTTCAGAAAAGATCTCCTTGATGCGCTGTTCATGCTGGGGATTCTTAAATGAAAATAGGAGGGCCACGGCCACTGATTCCGCACCGTGGCGAACCAGATGTTCAATCGCACGTTTAGCAGAATCCTCGTCTAAAGCAATAAGTTCTTCTCCGGTGGCAGTAATACGCTCAAGTACTTCTTCGGTATATCTAGGTGAAACAAGTTGGCGCGGCTTTTCAAAGAAGAGATCGTAAATAACGCTTCCCTGTCCTCGTGCCTGCTCTCCAACTTCATATACACCCCTGAAACCATCGGTAATCACCAGGCCGGTCCTCGCACCTGATCCCTCCAGAATCGCATTGGTTCCTACTGTGGTACCATGGCAAAAAAAGACAACAGCATCCGCCAATTCATCGATGCCAGCCAGGTAATTTGCCAATCCCGAAACTATTGCGTCAGACTGATTGGACCTGGTGGAAGGGACTTTAAAGACATCAATCTCCCCGCTTGATTCATCAAGGATAACAAAATCAGTGAAGGTCCCTCCGGTATCTACGCCCACACGTAATCGACGTCGGTTTTCCACGTTCATTCTTCCCCGTTCCAAGCTGCAATTGCACTTTTGAGTTTTTCCGGATCAGCCCCGTAATCTGACTGCGCTGACTGGAAGCTCACATAACCGTCAAGAACATCTCCTAATAATTTTTCCCAGGCTCTCTCGCTGAGCGGTCCCAGACCACCCCCGCCGGCTTTTTCAATCCGTAATACATCACCCTCTTTGAGTTCTTCACCGCCAAACCGACTTGGAAGGTCCCTCGATCCTTCAGAATCCGGATTTATGATGCAAGCACCTAGTCTTCCCGGCATTCCACCATCAACCCCAAAAGCAGGCTCAGTGTGTTTCCCTCCTCTGAGAGTGAGCTGGGCTTTTGAAGTCAATATCTCGTATTCTCTACGTACGGCCAGACCTCCCCTGTACTGCCCGGCTCCCCCAGAGTCAGTGATAAGTTCAAATCTGCGGAGCCGGACCGGGAATTCTGTTTCCAAGACTTCTATAGGTGCGGTCTTGGCATTGTCAAGCAAGACGCTTACACCTGAAACTCCATCTTTACCATTTCTGGCGCCGTATGCCGCCCCAATCAGTTCATACTGGACATAGGATGATCCATCCTTCCTCTTTCCCCCGATAACCATCCCGCCTACGCCGCCCATTCCAGCTATCTTTTTCTCAGGCACAAGACCATTCATCGCCTGGAGCACCGCTTCCGTAACTGCAGTTGCAGAAGCCATGTAAGTGTTCGTGGGAGCCGGGTAGATGGGATCTAACACCGATCCGTGACGAAACTTGGTCTCAATCACTCTGGCCAATCCACCATTGTTTGGTAACTCAGGATCGATCATCGCCACCATTGCGTAGTAGCAGCAGCCTCTGACAAGAGGGGGTCTTACATTGAGGGGACCCAAAGTCTGAGGAGCTGATTCGGAAAAATCAAAAAGGATCCTTTCCCCACTTTTTTCGATCCTCACATGGTACTTTATTGGCACATCCAGCTGTATGCCATCATTATCCACCCAGGTTTCAGCTTCAAAAGTTCCGTCATTCCAGCTCGCGATTACGCTGCGAACCCGTCTCTCCACTTTTAATTGCAGGTCCGAAAATGTCTCAAGCACCACTTCAAGTCCGTATCTGGAGACCACCTCCTTGAGCCGCTCTTCCCCAAGCCTTCCGGTTCCCACCTGACCTCGGATGTCACCCATGATAACGTCAGGAGTCCGGCTGTTGGCTCTGAGGATCGCCTCCACTTCTTCGACCACTTTCCCCTGATCCATGAACTTGACAGGAGGATATTGGATCCCCTCCTGGAACAGCTCCCTCGCGTTTCCTGACCCAGTTCCCGGTACCATGCCACCCAAATCACTCTTATGAGCAATGCTGGCGCAGTAGGCAATCAATGCATCGCCAATAAAAACAGGGATTACCACAGCCATGTCGATTGAGTGGGTAACCCCTGAGACATAGGGGTGGTTGGTGATGAATGCATCACCTGGAAAGATCCTGCCGGAATAAACCTTCTTGATTGCTTTTACCACTTCTGGCAGGGCAGCTATATGAAGAGGGAGAATTACATGCTCTCCTACGACTTCACCTTCTGAGTCTAAAATCATGCAGCTGGCATCTTGCGACTCTCGAACAATGGTTGAGTATCCAGTGCGGAATATGTTGTTCTGCATCTCCTGTACAATCCCGGAAAGGCGATTTTGAATCACCTGGGATGTAATTGGATCAACTGCCACAAGCTGGTCCCTTCGCTAAATAATCTCTTTTTGCCATCTTCTTTCTTGTCAATTCTCTTTTCACCCTCAAATTATCAACCCCGTTTGCGACTACGACAGGAGAGGTTTACTTACAAATTATCTGTCAACTCTCAACCAATTTGTTCAGCTAAATTTGACTTTGGGCCAAACCTTGCTCAAAATCCAGTTCTGGCAAGAGTCAACTCCACCTGGACCTCAATCCCGGCGCATACAGTATCCCAAGTCCAAGCTCGTTAATCCGATATTAGCCCTGATCACTGCTGGAGGCGGAAACGTCAATCCAGTTAGGCTGATTATTTCCCAGAAAGACGACCGCCCTTGAAAGGTTGGTCTCCACCTAGCTTGCCGAAGATCCCAGCGCTTGCCCACCTGAACCGGAAGCAACCACAAACTTGTTGCCATTCCATGTTGCCAGATACACCGCACTTGTACTAAGACCCCGGTGGTTTGAGGTACTCGTGTTGTACATTCCAATCACACCAGGAATATTGTGAAGATTCTCCATATATTTGAGTATTTGGTCAGAGGTGGCATTTACTCCCAGGCGCTTCAGGGCGCCGATCAGCAAGCTGGCTGGATCCCACGCCAAACCCCAACCCAGCCCTGGGGTTCCACCTGCTGCGGAAACTTCTGATTGGAACTTAGACACTTCATTCCGCACCGGACCCGCTGGTAATTGGTTAGCCGGAACAGTAAGAGAACCAATAGCTATGTAAAGGTCTTTTGGGACCTTGGAGCCATACTGCTTCATCTCAGCAAAAGAACCATTCCCACTGTCAGCAGTCGTGGGCAGGTTATCCATTCCCAGTGAAGACATACCATTTAGAATGGTCCCAAGAGGAGTCCCGGTTGCCCAGGTTAAAAGTGCCTGGGGATGGTCAGCCTTGATGACAGAGAGCTGCGTGGCCACGCTCACGTCACTATCTCCAAAAGTCTGGTGAGTGACTAAATGGATCGAGGAAAATTGGGGTAGGGCCAGCTCTTTTTGCAGCGTATCATAACCGGCAACGCCGCTTGCATCAGTTGAGGTCAGTGCTGCAATTTTGGTCCACCCCTTAGATTTGAAAAAATTCAGATCAGACTGAATTTCAAGAGAGAGAGAAAAACCAGCAGAAAAAATCTTGCTACCGGCTGGTGGGTGCTCGACCGGCGACAGGTCGTAAATAAACGGCCCACTTGGGGTAGATAACGCATCTACTGCCTTATCGACTGCTCCAATACTTCCGTTCAGAAAAAAGGGAACCTTCTCTGAAATCAGCTTATTTGCCAATGATACAGCAGTGATTGGACTGGTCTCATTGTCGAGTATGTCCATCTGAACTGGATGTCCATCGATTCCACCGCTTGAATTTACCGACTTGGCTAATACCTGAAGCGCCTTGGCCTGACGGCTTCCCAAAAAACCACCCTGACCAGTCTCGGACAAGATTGCATGGATTATAACCGGTGAAGAGCTGGCAGCTTTGGTCGATCCCGCACTGGCTGTAGTTGCGCTACCAGAAGCCGACGAAGAGCCGCAAGCAGCAAGTATTGAGGCAGCCAATACTCCTGCTGAAAACAGCATGGAAGTTCTCCGAGCACCCGGGCCAAGACTGATTCTACTTGGTAAATGCACCTTATTATTCCCCCTCCTGTGAGCAGATAGCCGCGCCAAAACGACTCAAAATTTCAAGTCGAGTTACCCCCCCAACGGCAACAATATTTGTTTTTATCATCAAAAGTTGAAGAAATCAAGCTTGCCAAGTAAAGAATCGCATCTCGATTACACATAATGAATCAAATTTATTTAGCCGCATTTTAAGTGGCCAATTGCGTAATGGCTAATTGTCTTCCTGGAGATTTGACAATCTCGCCATTTGTGTACACAAATGGCGAGATAGAGCTTAAATATTTTGGAATTATCTAATTAACTCCCCGTAGTTCTATCACCACCGACTCAAAGCAAATGGACCCGATGACTAGTTCAAAAATGAGTCAACTCAATTCTTATCTCAGAATCGATCGATATCAGGGCACGCCAGGGGAAAAGAGCAAAAACATCACATGTTAGCGCTTACCTGCGCACTCTTACCCAAAAGAAATACGGAATTCACCCTCGAAGGTATGATTGGCTCTTGCAAAACATAAAAGATATCCGAGTCCTGGTCCGACAGGAAAGATATTTTCAGTGGTGGAGAAACCACCTTCCCAGTAATTTAGTGGATCCTGACTGGTCGAAATAAAATGAAATCAAAACAGTCGGTGAAAAGATAATTGCCTGCTATCTCCCAGCCACATTACGACCACTACCTAATCACCTGAATTCGAAATGATTAGCGTTATTAGCTCGGTAAATTAGAACTTATCTTGGCTAAAATCCAAAGTTATTTTCACTCTGTGATACCCATCAAGTAAGTGACTAAATATAAGGGTCTTGACGGTTAGTAAATGTGGCAGATCATTGTTTCCTCCCAGAATAGCTGTGATAAAACTATTCAGTAAAAGATTTATTTTCGATTTTGAGCTCGGGTAGTCAACAAAGCCAGCAATATCTTCGGCAGAGCGGAGCCATCGCTAGAATGGCTCCAGGATGATCCGCGACTGATAAATAGTTAAACACTGAAAGGGGGTAGTTATGGCTAACAACCAACAGGCCACTGTTGCACTAATAAAGGGTGTTGACCAGGTACCGGAAATCGCCAAGATCGATATTCCTTCCCTGGAACCACTGGCTATGATGACCGAGATCGAAGCTGCAACTCTCTGTGGTACTGACATTCACCTGTGGCACAGTGCAGAAAAATCCATGCCCTATATTCCTGGACATGAATCATGTGGAATCGTCACAGACAAAAACGGTGACCGCTATGACGTCACCGGAGAATTAGTAGAAATAGGCGACAGAATTATTTGGGCCTATCCATTCTGCGGCGAGTGTTTTTACTGTACCGTGGCTAACCAACCCACGATGTGTGACAATGCAGCCCGCTTTGGACGAGAACCAGTAGCCAAGTATCCTCACCTGCTGGGAGGATGCGCTACTCATCAATATGTTCCACCCAAGTCAGCCATTGTAAAAGTTCCAAAAAATGTCTCGAGCGAACTAGCTGCGTCAGCAGGGTGCGCACTCAGGACTATTATGCACGGTTTCGAACGGCTCGGCACCGTTGCAGCCTATGAAACTGCAGTCATACAGGGAACCGGACCCGTCGGCCTTTACGCCCTTGCAGTGGCCAAAAGCAAGGGGTTTAAGCGGGTAATTTCAATAGGAGCACCAGACACTCGTCTGGCCCTGGCCAAGGAATGGGGTGCTGACGAAACCCTAAACATAGAGGAATGCACCTCACGAAATGACAGGATCAAGTGGATAATGGATCAGACCAAGGGAATTGGAGCGGATGTAGTTATCCAGTGTGCTGGCAGTGCCGCAGTATCTGAGGGACTTGAAATGGTCCGTCCTGGCGGTAGATACCTTTCCATAGGTGATGGAGGAAGTTCCAAAGATATTGAAATCACACCCAGAGCCATGAGCGTCAAAATGCTCAATATCATTGGAGTCAGATCCGGAGCAGGACGGCATTTCTACCAAGCTCTTGAATTCCTCTCCAGCGCGATGTTTCCATTCAAAGATCTGATTTCGGGAAGCTATCCACTGGAACACGTGGCAGAAGCCTTCGCAGGTATGAAATCTATGTCAGAGATAAAAGCCTCTATCATCCCAAAATAACCGCCCAAAGAGAAAGAGTTGAAAGCTAGATAAGGAAACCTCTACATCTAAGGCAAACCCGATTGGAAGTATAGAAGAAAAACAGCCTAAACTTGTTTTGTGAGCAATGTGACTGATCAAAAAATCTGCGAAGTCGACTTCTCTAACCAAAGTGGAGCCGAAGCAACGGTCCGAAAAATCCTCCGGATTCCGGAAGTCAAAAGGACTGCTCCACAAGAACGTGGCGCTGAAAGACTATTCAGCTTTGCGATGCTTGTTTCTGCCCTCAGATGTACTCTTAGCTACGTCATCTTGCCTTTCATTCTGCCGGCGCTTGGTTTAGGGGCCGCAGTCGGAGTAGGTCCTGAAATCGGCATTCCTATA
>JAKBSX010000163.1 GCA_021844725.1 Actinomycetes bacterium
TCCCTCCAAGTGGGTTTCTTCATTTAGACCGATTACGACGAGCGTGACACAAGGCAGACCGAGCCCTGCAATTCCAGTCCCTTCATTCTCTCCCTTCAAAGCTATCAGTCATTTTAGAAACCGTAAATTTGGCAAGGTGTCTCTTGTAATCCTCTCCACGCGGATCGAATTCAGTAAATTCGTGCTCGATATTCAGGAGAATATCAAGCAGGCCCCCCGTGTCCCTGTAGTCAAACAGCTTGAAAGAGCGATCGAAGACCAGCTCTGGAGTTCCTCCCACGTTACTCGTAATCACAGGTAGTCCGCAGAACATCGCCTCCAAGATGGCGTTTGATATCCCTTCTCCTCTTGAGGAATGGATCATCACGTCAGAAATCCTAAGGTATTGGCAAACTTCTTCAACACGACCCAGAATCATCACGTTTTGATCCAATCCCAGCTGACGTACCCTTGCTTCGACTTGCGACCGCAGCGGGCCATCACCTAATATCACATAGTGGAACTTATACGTTACCTTAGACAACGCGTCGAGGACCGTGAAATAATCCTTGTAGGGAAGGAAGTTGGCAACTGAAATGAAGACCTTGGAGCCAGGCACGTAATTTCTTATCATTTCCGCCCTTCTTGATTCCAATTCCATTCCGTCAGGGCGTGGCAGGAACTTGTCTTCAATACCGTTGTACAGTACAAAAGTCTTTGGCCCAGGTCTAAGATTATTTGCCTTTAGGCCCGCAAGAGAGTTACCTAGTCTGTAAGGTGAGAACCACAAAACCAAAGATCGGAACAAGTGCGAGAATCTGAACAACCTAATACCGTGTTGGATTGACCCGTTGATAAACTTGAAATTCAATTTCCTACTTAGGAGTAAAGAAAAGAGAGCAGTCTGCACATCCCACGAAAACACAATGTCGGGTTTTATCTTCTGCAATTCCTGCTTGTAAGCCAGGAACTTATCTCTGAGATGAGGCTTGTTGAGAATAATCGTGCACTGCTCCGGTATGCTGTACTCGCTAACGTAGTTTGAATCTGAGCCTTTCAGCGACAGGACGTACACCGAATATCCTTTCTTATTGAGTTGATTCCCCAGAACGAACAACTGCCTTTCTTTGCCTCCTCGCTGAATGGTATCTGTAGATAGGACGAGCTTTTTCATATAAGAGCTGCTCCGGCAAGAATGGCAGAACATTGGATCCAATTGCAATTCGGCAGGGGCAAAGTGCTTTGAGTCCCCGCTATTCGATCAGAATGTTTAGCGTCGCACCTAGACATCAATACTGTCGGAGGAGGTACAAGTTATCTACCACAAATGAGAAATTGGTCCTAGCAAAAGGAGTAATAGTGTGCGTCTCCTAACCGTTGTTCTTTAGCAGCGCCAACCGACACACCCGAAGTGCCTTACCCACCTTTTGGCACCATCACATGTTTCCTGAATTCCCGGTCCGTCGCCAACATAGCGTATGTTCTAAGTTGTCCCCAGAAAATTACGGGTTTCATAATTGTCATGATTTCGTAGTACACGATAGTGACAAAATTCAACTCTCGCCGAGTATAAAGCTTGGCTATAGGCCATGCCAAGATAACCAAAGAAAAAGCCAAAAGAATAGCGTACTTGCCCGTGAAGCAAGACGTAGCCAATGTTGTCAGGAACAAGACATTTAGTATCATATTTCTTGAGTTGTGCCTCTTCGTATTTTTCCAATAATTTCCTTCACCGGACAGTTTACTTTGGACCGCAAGTGTTTCGCCCATCCTTACGTAAAGTCGAGTTAGTGAACTCACACCCCGGAAGTCATAATCATGCGTGCACATAATATCCTTAACTTGAAGAATCTTATAACCAGCACTAAGAACGCGCTCTCCCAATTCGCTCTCTTCACCTAATCTGATACGTTCGTCATATCCGCCTAAGCTCCTCAACAGGTCTGTCCTGAATGTGCCTCCGGCTTTGGGCTGTGCAACGAATCCTTCGTCTCTCTTGCTCAATGCCGCGGAAAATAGAAGGTTCAATCTATTATGGTCCCTGTTTTTCTCATCGACATATCCAACAACAGCAGCCAGTCGCTCGTTGGCTACAAGCTTGTCAATCGCGATTGCTAGGTAATCAGGCCCAATCTCAGTGTCACCGTCAAGGAAATGGATGAATTTGTGCGAAGCTTCATCTAGCCCTTTATTCCTGCCACGAGCCGCGGTTGGATAATGCGATATCTCTTCGTAGACTTTGTCTGCATTTCTCCTTGCGATTACGACGCTGGCGTCCCTCGATCCGGAATCAACATAGATCAGCTCTACTTTGTCGCGGGGATATGATTGATTCATAATAGAGGCGAACACTCCCTCCAAGTGGGTTTCTTCATTTAGACCGATTACGACGAGCGTGACACAAGGCAGACCGAGCCCTGCAATTCCAGTCCCTTCATTCTCTCCCTTCATAACACTTGACGCTCGACTTTTCGGGTCACCATCCGAGCCAGTCTTCATTCCGGTTTAAGCTCTGACCTTACATATGAAAGGAGCTTATTGGGGTTCACAAAATTCGTATAGAACTGCAAGTCCGATATAGAAAACAAATGGAAGAACCATAGCGCAAGGAAATACGCTCCCAGGGCGAGAAGACCGGCGACCAATAACAGAACGTTGCTGCGGACAAGAATGACGTCTGCAAGGAGATAATACACCGTTCCAAAGAGAACTACGCTGATCAACAAATAGCCCGCCAAGCTATAGTTAGGCTTCGAGTTCGTGAACCGGAAAGCATAATATCTAAAAGCCATCGTTCCCGCCACGTTGCTCACCAGAAGAGAAAGCGCAGTACCATTTGCTCCCAGTCCAAACAGCGTCATGCCATAGAGTGTCTTAGGTACCAGTATCAAGTAAAGCGCAACATTCGCCAACAACATGATCACGCTGATCTTTGCAGAAAGCTTAATCTTATTGAGCCCCATCAGTTGGGAGGTGTAAGGCTGTGCGAAGATCAAAACAATCGCATTTATCACTAGGATCTTTACGACGGAACTCGACTCGACAAACTTGCTACCGAATATCACCCTTTCCAGGGGATCACTGAACAGAATCACAAAGAGGCCTAAACCCATCAATGGTATAGCGGTGTATCTTTCTATTTTGTGGGAGAGCTCGCTTATGCCCTTCAAATCCCCCTCGGAGTTCATCTTTGAATACGTCGGCAAAAGGAGACTGACGAGCATCCCATCTACAAACATAAAGACCATCACCAGTGATTGCGCTGCGGCATAGTAGCCCACTTGGGTCGTACTCGACAACCAGGTAAGGAATACCTTGTCGAGTTGAATACTGATGGCTGCCGCGAAGCCGATAAAGAAGGACGGAATAGCAAATCGCGTGTAGAGTTTAAAATATTCCTTATCAAATTTGCCGATCTTGACTCCTCGGAAGAAAAATATTGCCACGGCAATCCCGACTATGCTGCCAACAAGGTTTGATACGCCCAGGAACAGAACGCCGAGTCCAAATATAGCTGTCACAACCTTCAGAGCTACAGTAACAAACCTTGTGGAAAACAATGTTGCCCATTGCTTCGCGGTTTCAACGAGAGCTGCGTAGGTATATTGGAATACCTGCGTTAGATTGCCGATCACTACAGAGAGTAAAATGATCAAAAATAACCCGTATTGAGAATCCGGTACGAGCGTCATCCTTAGAAAATGCTCCCCATAAAACAGGACCGCCGTCCCAATGATTACAACCGCCGATGTGCTTGCAACCTGAATCCACACATACGTGCCAACACACCTCGATATATCCAACCTTTCCGAGACCTTTTTCACATGCGCAAGGCCATAACCCCAGTCACCAAATGTCATGAACATTGTCGCGAACGCGAGACAGGCGGAATATACGCCAAGATCTCTCGGACCCATCAGTCTGGCAACGAAGAACACTGACACGAACCCGATCGCCTGCTGGAGCACGCTCATTATCAGGGATAGGAAGGACTTTTGTTTCAACATGTGGGAACGGTCCTATTGCGGCGCATTATACAACCGCCAGTATTTTTCTAACACGCTATCCCAGGAGAAATATTTCAATGCTATCTCCCTGCATCTCTCGCGATTGATATTCGCGCGCAGAATGTCCTCGACGCAAGGCATGACATCCTCCTTAGTTTTTGGAATTCTGGAGACTTCCACGACATCCGGTCCCGGGAACGATACGAAAGTCGTTGCCACAACAGGGGTGCCACACACTAACGCTTCAAGCGGCACATAAGACGTGCCCGCGAATTTCAAATCCATCTTCCCATGCGGCAAATAGATTAGGACATCCGCCGCGTTGTAATACTCGGCAAGCTCACGTATGGTTAGGTAACCAGTAACATGCTGGTTTTGATCGACCAGGGGCTTGTAATAATCATCCTCCTCATGGACCCCGGCAAATACGAAATGATAATCCCTGTTGTAATTCTGGGAACGTAAAATATCTAAAATCCAATCAAAGCCTCTGTCTTCCATTGCCCTACCCACTTGGAGGATAATCCTTTTGTGTACAGGTAATCCCAAAAGTTTCCGACTCTTCGCCCTGTCACGGATGGTCAACAGGTGAACGTTTGGGACCCCGACAATCGGCATACGTGTGACGGGCTTCCTCACCCTATTGAAATAGTTCGCCTCCTCAGTTGAAATGGAAACAAAGTGATCGTACGGCTTGAGCAGCAGATATCTCTCGAGAAGGTAATAGCTGAACGACATTCGCCTCCCCATACCGTGAAATTTGTAAAACGGATTGGGCCCGCCTAGATGAGTGGCAATTACTGTCCTGCTACTAACGGCAGCTGCATAAACATGGTAGGCTAGTAAATGCACCCCCATGAAATGGAACACAACCTCTTTTTCTTTCCGCGCCTGACGCAGAGCCTTCAGCATCGGAATCGAGAACTCACTTAACAACCGCCGCTCCTTTGCCGGGAAAATTCTGCAGTAAATGCCGTTCACCTCTTTTTCCATTGTCATCTGAAGGCGGAGATCCATGCGCCAATTTTCGAAATTAACAGGATAGCCACGTTTCCGAAACTCGTCCGCGATGAACTGCCCCATCCCAAATAAATAGAAGGAGTCTTCGCCTGGTTCGTAGGCATCTATCTTCCTTGAGTAAAGCGGGTATTTATTTATGAAGACAATCTTCAACACAAATTCAGCTTTCTAATAATCTGAAACGTTTCGGCGAAATCCATACCGACTTCGATTCCTCTCCTTTGAGCGTATATCCTTATCGCTTCAGGCGAACGAGGGTGAGGGTACGCGGGGACTTCTGATTGAAACACCTTGGAGTATTCCAAAGCCGCCTTCACCTTGGTCTCGACTTGGTTTGAAATATCTACGAATAGATTGGGTTGGAATGACCAATGATTTAACGGCGGCGCCCATTCAGTAGAGGACGCAACTTCATAAGTTATAAGCTCCTTCACCGGATTGTCTCCAAATGGCCTTGTTGCGACAAGGGTGGCATTGAAAATGGTGCGATGATCTTGATTTACATCTCCACCGTGGTGTGTAAATACTACTTTCGGCGTTAAATTGTCTATCATTTTACTAATAGGTTTTATTACATCTAAAAGTGGCAGGCCATCCAACCCTTGATCAGGTAAATCTTCGAAGAACAGCTCGTCCACACCGAGCAACTCGCATGCTCTCTCCGCTGCCTCGCGCTGCGGTGTCTTGACGTTATGTCTCGCAGTCACACCGTCTGTAAGGATATAAACAAACACTGCATAGCCTTCCCTCTTCAACTCAACTATCGTCCCACCTACGCCGTAGGTTTCGTCATCAGGGTGAGCGCATAATATCAGGGCGTTCTTCTTCATCTCACGTGAGTTTCACCTTCATTTTCTTTAGAACCGTCGCTGCCGGCAACAACTCGGGGTCCGCCTCGGTCATGACACTGTGAATTCTCAAGATCCCCTGTCCCGTGAGAACATCAGTGCTATCCGCGTGGAGCGAAGCGATCCGCCCAGGGAGCACCCCAACAAATCGTGGAGGGTTGGGCACCACTTCAGCCTCCGCAACGACAATCTTCTGTCCGTCGTATTCCGTAAATGCGCCCGCAAAAAGGGGCGGTTTTATAGCCCTCACAAGGTTGAAAATGTCATGGGCCGATTTACTCCAATTGATCTTACCGTCCTCCGGAGTCCGCATGCAACAGTAAGTAGCCTGCTTCTCATCCTGCTTCACGGCTTTCTGACGATTTTCATCAAGCTTATGCAGGTTCTTGAGACACATTTGCAAATAGACATCGAAAGTCGCCCTGTACAGCTCATTACATGAATCTCCCGGCCGAATCGGTATCCTGTACTGATCAAGAACGTCCCCCGAATCAATCTCGTCACTTGCGTAGAACATCGAGACGCCTGTCTCCTTCTCATCGTTAATCAGGGGCCACACCAAAGGGGCGAAACCACGATACTTCGGCAACAGTGATTCGTGGAACACTATGAAGTGGTCGGCACTTTTGTAGATTCTTGCAGGTACGATTGTGCGCCAGTTCTCTGTCAGGACGACATTCGGTTTTATTCTTGAATAGAATTCCTCGACCTGTTGATTTGCGAATGATTTGCCGACGACAAAGGGTATCTCTCTTATGCCAGCTGACTCCGCGATCCGATCAGACCATTTGGCCTCATGATCATCGTCGTTCATGATTATCAGTCCGCTGGGGATGAAGCTTTT
>JAKBSX010000164.1 GCA_021844725.1 Actinomycetes bacterium
TGTAGTCTTAGGAATCTGTTTTTTCTTCCCTTTGAGAAGAGCATTTCGCGCATTTCTGGGTTACATCAAGACTCTTCGTGGAATCGCAGTTTATGTGGTGTACACAAGTTTGCATCTCTTGGTCTACGGAATAATCCTCGAAACAATTGTTGCTTTTTTGTATCCGTATTTTTGGGACGTTCACGTCCAAAGCGGAATCGTTCTATCTTCTCAGCCTTTGTATCCGCTCACTGGACTAACGCTCCTCGGCAATTTTTTCTTCAATCCCAATATAGCAGCATTGGTTCCTCCAATCTTCGACGTTTCTCTCTCGCTCTACAGCATTGCATTAGCCGTGATCATAGGTATACTGGTTCAAGTAAACATCATGAGGACTATAGAATTACGCAACACGTGTTCGCTGGCAAGAAAATCGACAACGTTCATTGCGTTACCAGTGATCGGAGTTGTAGGTGGCGCGTCATGTTGCCTTTCACTACCTCTATTCGTGACGCTATTGGCAGCACCAACAGCATCGTTGGCGTCCCCTTCGATAATCGCCGCTTACTTCCTAACTTACTTCCTTTTTCCACCGGGAACTGCGATAATTTTGAAACTTAATCTCGATTCGATTAACAGACTGAAGAAGGCCTTCTCATAGATGGCTCATGTAAACAGAATGCATGGACGCGGTCAAATAACGTCCATGACTTTGAGTAAATAAGAACTAAAACCCATGATCCCGAAAGCACCGAACATCATCATGAATGTACTCATGTCTGTATTCTGCACAGCAGAATAGAAGGTGTAGAATCCTGGCTGCCATACGAGCATCATAGATCCCATCATACCAACGGACATGAATGCGAAATAGAGTAGCAGAACTTTCAACTTCTTGCCTACATGAACGACTGCAAACCCAGCTAGAATCGCAGCAACAAGATATGACAGGTCTGATGAGTATCGGAGAAGAATGTTTTGAGCAGTGGTATCAAATGTTGGAGGGTAATTCCAGTATACTGCTAGGATTGAAGGTATCAACAGCACAAAGATTAGCCCACGAGTGGATCTGTTGACTAGACTTAACTTGTGGTGTGCTCGGCTGACAAGACCCTTTCTTGATTCAACTGCCATCTTGGCGGACGCATACTTTTCAAGAGCATAACCGAACATGATTGCGTAAACGAACAGAAGTATTTCCGTTATCATCCTGACCGTTAGGTTCATGTTCTCAAGGACGTAGAGTGGAGGTACAAGCATGACCGTTATCGACAAGCCCGCTCCGACCATCAATAGCGATGTTCGTCTTTCTTGATACTTTAGTGCTAATGTAATTCGGGATCAACTCGGGGAGAGCTACTCGAGAACAAAGCCCGCCGACGTTTTATGAAATGCTTGGAATGATTAAAGTTATCTCCTGCAGACTGGGTTAGTTTTACGCCTTTTGATTCAAATCTGATTTTTTTGCCCTTGACTTGGCCATGCCCCGCAGCTGAATGATATCTCCTCCCGTTTCAGCTTTCCCGATCTTGGCCTTTGCCCAATGCCGAATATCGTGAAATTGGATATTCTCGTATGGGCAGGATGAAACACAATCTCCAACTCCAATGCACTTGTGATTTTTCATCTCTCCTTTCTTGATGAATTCGCTTGGGAGATTTGTCAACCCCACAGGGCAGGCCATCGCGCAATCCTTGGTAGGACAGTTGACACAGGTGTCGGTGCTTTTGACCTTGAGTTTAAAAAAACCCAGTCTTCCTACTAGCTGATTGAATGTACCCCAATGACAGAAACCCATGCTCACGCAGGCATAAGTGCCCACAAATGGAATGGTGATGAACGCCACATACCATAGAAAGTCAAAGTAAAAGAGGTATGAGAATACAACAGGATCGGTGCCAAACACGGAAAGATGCAGTATGCCTGTCGAATCTAGGTACGAGATTGCAACCGAAACGAAGATCGAACCCCACACCATGGAAAAAATTGCGCCATAGAGTTTGGATAGCCTTGTTGTGAGAAATCTCTTTGCAACCACAGAACTTCTGTTGAAACTCTTCATCTTGTCGTAGAAAGTTCCTTGATACATTAGGGCGGCAGTGCAAAACATCGAACAGACCTGACGACCGCCGAATAGGAACGACAAGGTACCACTGATGAGGTAGGTCCCCACGATTGCCACAAGGAGGGCTGGTGCAACGGCTCCTGAAGCTCCAACTCCCATGCTCCACCCTATGAAGGGTATCTTCGGAAGTAGTGAACCTGATATTATAAATGAAGGTAGTAATACGGAATAAATCGAGTAGGCAAGGATCACCAGAACGAGACGAATCTTTGTCTCGAGTTCCCTGGCAGACTTCATCTTAAATGCGACTAGCGCGCCCATCTCAATCCCCATCATGATCAAGAACCATGTCGATCCGGTTACAGTTCCGAACCAGACTATGAAATCATAAAGAACAGCGCCAAGGACCGTCAAGGCGTTTCCCGCGATGGGAACAATTTCAAGACTATGAAGAAATGTTTCTTGTCCGTACATCTGAACATCCAGCAGACCTCCCATGAAATATTCGGCAACAAATATCATTGTGACCACTGCAAGCGTCCACTTTGCATCCAATAGCCATGATTTTTTCGCACTTGTTCCTTGGTAACTTCGGTTGAGAATTAGGTAGAAGTAAACTAACATCTCAATCAGTATGCTTACTGAAAAGACAGAGCCCACATGATATAATTCCCAGACAAACAATCCGAACATCATGAGCCCGTAAATTGCCAAGAGTCTGAAGGTATAGTTTGCAAAATTTTGATCTATGGAATTGTTCCGCGCCATGAATTCGAAAATGTAGATAACGAGAACAATCATTAGGGCGCTACCGACAATCACAGATAACCAAATCCAGTTTGAGTTGTCAACGGCTGGCGGAGAAAAGAGCATGATAAGAGACTGGAAAGCAACAATGTAAACGAACGATCTTCCAATCTCATTTCTAAGGAGATAAGTGGTAAGCAGCATTTCACCGGACATCGTGAACACAAACCAGTACGAGTTAACCACAGAAGAAAACAAAGCGAGTGGAGTCGATTGATTCGTGCCCATTCCCGAAGCAATAACGAGGGCCCATCCCATGAAAAACTCGTTTAGCAACACCAGTATTGCCACCAACGGCACTATGAGGCCGCGATGGCTTTCAAGCGGCTTCGTTGAAACGCCCTGTTGAGTGATTTTCGGGGTCTGCGAGGCCTCCTCAAGAACACTCTGATCCTGAGGCAATCTGAGTGAGATGAAAAGAAAGATAGGGAGGACGCCCCCAGTCATCACAAACATGTTGATTACAATTAAGTCGAGAAGCAGGCCGGTGCTAGGAGATAGGAGGTAAGCGACCGCGCTAACAACCATGGCGAGCATTGATATTAAAATGAAGAGAATGAAGGGCACGTCTAAAGGAGCTTTGTTTTCCTTTGACCTAACAGTCCATTTTAGCAAAACAGAGGTGGTTATAGCCATTGATGCGGCTAGAACCCACATCAAGAGGGTTTGCCAAAGCGGATTGCTTGCTAGACTCATCAGGAAAGACTCAACTTGGTGGCATTGGCTTCACGAGAAGCTCGCCATTCTGCATATACTGGTGTATCGCGCAGAAGACGTTGCAGAAAACAGTGTAACGTCCTACAGCGTTAGCGACGAATTTAACCGTATAGCTTTGACCTGGTGAAAGCGTCACACCTCCTGCGAAGTAATTTCCGATTGCGAAACCATGAGGTTCAAAAGATGATGGACAGTTCAGCACATGAATTGTGACCATCTGTCCCTTATAGACTGTCAAAACTGGCCACGAAGTGTTTACGTGATAATAGCTTCCATTCATCCCTGCATATGGGGATGGGTAGTCAACCTCGACAATTAGAAAGTAAACGTGTGTTGCATTAGGGTTGGCGGTTGCGCTTCCGATTGCACTGTTCGGGAGTCCTGCGCAGATTTCTTTGGGGTTTACGTACGTGGATGACGAAACGCCAGAAGAGCCTGTCGTCTGAGTTCCGCCAGAGTTTGAAGAGTACAAGGAATAAACTGCTGGAAAAGAAATTGCCGCTACAAACACAATGACAGCTACTGCAACCCAGCGAATCCTTTTCATTGGCTCATTCAAATCCAGGCTCCCCCTGATCACGATAGACAGAATTGTAAATATTCGTTACTAGTGCAACGTACCTGCAAAGTATAATAGGAAAAACCCAATCAGCAGTGCAAAGAAGATTTTCCAACCGAGAAATGCTGGTGCGTTCACTCCAACCTTAAAGCGCGGGCTGATTGCTTCTGCAAGCCTGATGATCGCATATATGCCTGAGGTCACTCCAAAAGCGTACAAGTATGTGATGTCTGGGTGAAAGTAATACCCTACTGCTGTTCCCACAACAGTAGTTCCACCGAACAGCAGTCCTAGAACGGGAATGTGCCAGACTCTTTTCACGGCCTCGGTCCTCTTTACGTAAATAGCATAAGCACATGCTACTATTCCGGCTTCACAGAATTTATGCACAGGAAATGAGATGAGTGCAAGCAAGTTCCCGAAAGCGTCGTATATCGTCTGCGTCGTCGCTGCTGATGCTCCCCCGCCAAAAGCTAAACCTTCAGCCGCACTGTGTATTCCCATCACAAAGGCAATTGCAATGGGAAGTAAGACAAGTGATTTCCAATAAGGTGGTTGAATGTTAGGCGCTGTTTCCTGATCGTAGGGCAAAAAGCTCAAAGAAGGCGTAATCTCCAAAGATTTTAGACTCGACAGAAACACCAACGAATGTCATCACGGCAGCTGTGACCATGATCAAAGGAAGATTTCTTTCTTCCTTTATGGTGGTCAAATCATCGGTGCTTGACACGACTATAGACGCCGTGATGAGAACGACGACCAACGAGATTGCCTCCAGACTAGAAAGAAATAGCACGAGAATGCCAAAGCTCATTCCTAGACTCACAGAGAATGTAAACACACGTGCGTTCAAAGTAAGTTCCTGCTTGCTGCTCACGACATCACTTATCGTTCAGATTTAGACTTATTTATCTGGTCTTCAAGCTTATTCTTAGGAGAGATAACTTCGTTGCAGAGGCAGACCTCAAGCCTGGTCACAAATCGCATCTATAGATTCAGTCTGGGAGTGCTTCTTGGAATATTGGTTGGTAGTGGAATTCTTCTCACTTTTGCAAGTTATATCTCGCCATCTACGGGCGTCGTCACTGGAATACCTAGCTTGATACTTTCGGCCATGACTTATGGCGGACTGATTTTGATCGCTTTCGGATACCTCTACAAACAAAACGGAAAGAAGACGTTTATTGGTGATTTTGCGCTGGGTCTCGGAGTTGGTTTGATAGCGATGTGGTTTGTCAACGCAGGCATAGATAACACAGCAGCCATACCACTGAGCGATTAGTCTTCAGAAACAAGTAATACATTTAGCTCAAAAAATGCGAACTCTCAGAACTCTTTAATCCAAAGTCAGCCAAACACTGAAGGCTGTTCAGAGTAGGCGCCATGATCACATTTCATTTTGATCCAGATGTCATCCTGAATCCGCTCACGGTGGGATTAGCTATTGCAATCTTTGTCATTTCACTCCAAGTATTTGAGAAGCGAAAGACTATGCGCTACATCATGCTATCGATAGCATTTTTCTTTCTTGTTGAGTCAGATTGACTCATTTGTAGAAGCGATGTATTACTTTGGCAACCTGATAACGATCCCGTACACAGGATTGCATCTTTCCCACCTCTTCGATTTCTTTATGTTGGCTGGCTTCGTTTTGGTTCTCGCCAAGAACTAGGACTGACTGAAATGAATCCCAACAACATCCTCTTGCTGGCGTTCTACGTTTGGTCAAAGTCCCGGTGTGCATTTGCGACAACTGCAAAAACGTTTGGGAATATCATTCAGCGTTACAAGATACAACGCCCAAAAACTATGCAAGTATGGCAAGATGGCAATTAAGAAAGACAGAGGCGACCAACAAAGAGTTAACAGCCGACACTGGTCTAGCGAAATCATCAGCTAGCCAAAAAGTGCGCAGACTAGTTCAACTCGGTTTAGTAAAGTTCGACATAGAAGATGACATGAAGCGAAACTTTGCCCTTTCACCAAACTTGAATGTTTCCAAATTGATGGCTGATGCAAGTTCAATTCCCTATTCGACAACCGACAGGTTATAGATCTCTGAGATGTTTTGGCCCCTGCAAGCATACAATCAATTCTAGCTCATCTCAATCATCGAAGAATTCGCATTTTTTGAGCCGGAATATTCTTAACACCCAAGAGAACGCATAGGTACATGATCAGCTACGCTTTCGCAGTAGTAGCAATCGCGGGGGCATCGCTGATTCCTGCATACGTTTCGCTTTATGCTTTCACAAATCTAAAGATTCAAACACGATACCTTGCTGCCATAGGTCTTGGTCTAGCCATATGGTTTTTCTTCGACACATTCAACGATGCGGATCAGCTTGATGTAAACCAACAATTCACCGGAGGAGTGCCGCATATCGCTCACATCTTCATCTTTTGTGCGGGAATAGCAATTCTGGCAATCTTCGATTACTTTGTGCTTTCAAAGCCCTACGATCAGGAAACAGCGCCTAACATTCAACCACCTTATTGGAAATCACTTGTCTTACTTCCCATTGCAATTGCCTTTGTGATGGGAATAC
>JAKBSX010000165.1 GCA_021844725.1 Actinomycetes bacterium
GTCAAAAATAACAGGACCATATTCTTCCTCGTTGCAATGAAGAGTGAGGGCGTCAGCCTGCTCTGACGTCAAATCCAGCGTTATGCGGCGATAGGTTATGTGGCCACCAGCATGAATAGCATGGCCTATATATTGAATCACTACTGTCATTTTCATGATCAATCTCCTTTTTCCATAAACGTAGGTCGCCCCGTACTCTCGCTCACAATCCCCTCAAGCCGAGCGTCACCATCTACCTTCCGCAACTCCTTGAGAACCGGCACGGCGGTCCACTCGAAAGCAGCCTGGAGATTATCAGGAAGAGAGTCCCAGATTGCGTCAAGGGCTTCGGAGTCTATCTTCCTGGTGAGCTTGAACTGAATTTTGATCCTGTCGTTCAAGTGAACTGTTCCTTCAGGAACGGATTCCGCGTAAGTCAGCAGTTCATCTTCCACCTGACGACGCCGCGCTTGCAGCATTTTTTCTTCGTGTTTTAGCGCCAGCCATTCGGCAGTTAGCACGTCTACGGGGTCTTTGTGGATTATACGCTTTACATTGCTCATTTGAGTTCTCCTTTCCGTTTTGTTCAGTAGGTGTAGTGTAGCAAGTATGGATTAGGATGTCAACACGTCTGATTCTTCGTGAACGTCACGAATCGTTTGATCCAAGGCAGAACGAGAAATATAGGTAATAACCTCCGAACCCGGACGGGCTATTTTCGCTCCGCCAGACGGTAACATTCCAGCAATCAGGAACAATTCTCCGCCAAGAAACACTTTGTCACCTGTCTTCCAGTCTTTTTTCATGTCGTTAGTCCTCATCATCCAGAGACTCTATAGTTACACGTATCCTCGATAAGTCACTACGGCACCACTTTACCGTTGTATCAATTTCCTTCTTTACACGCTCAATGAGATTGTCATCGCAGCAATCGTTTACAATCACGATTTTCCCACTCATCAACCTAGTTCCACGTAGCCAATCCTGATCCCATCTCATTTTAGTAGTCCTCCAATACCGCTTCGGAATATGCCGAATATTCCTTTTCAATCCTCGCTACATCATCCTTAGTCAACTTCTTCTCAATCCATTCTGCTGGGTATCCGTGTCGATCCAGAATGGTGAACTCGTCTTTGGTAAAAAGTACCTTGCACGGTATGCCTTGGACCTGGCTCTCGAAGTCGTATGGTTGCTTGCTCATCGTAGTGTGCTCCTGTAGTTGTTGGGTAGAGCATAGCGCGGCCCCGCTAGTCTGTCAACACCTTTTTGGAGACGGTTGAGGGTGTTGACAAAGAGGTGGGCGGCGTGTAACATTGGGGTTGTAGTCAGGCATCGCAAGCATCCCAGCAAGTGAAAACGTGTCAAACAACATAAGCAACCCAAAGACAAATAGCGTGTCAAAAAATGAAAGCAACCCAATAGTGCGTCAAGATGTTCCTGATCGACTTGCACCGCGAATGGCGGAAGCTAGAAGGATTTGCGCCGACCGTGCCGTATCATGTCGCCAAGTTGGGTTTGCGGGATCATGCCGCCTGATCGTGTTGACATGTATGGTTTGGTAGTGTAGACTTGGGCTGTCGAATCACGGATAGGAGAACGACATGGCACACGAATGGAAGGTAGGTGATCGGTTTACGTTGGAGTTTGAGGTAACAGGATGGTCTGGGGAGTGGCTCGAATGCAAAACAATGAGCTCTGCTAGACGCGCGTTTCCTCCATCGGATATGCAATACGCCAAACTCATCAAACCCGCAGCCCCAGAGCCGCAAAAGCTGGATACCAGTAAGCCGATGCGTTTGCTTGGAAGCGACGAAGCATCTTTCACCTTTTTGCAACGGGCTACCAATGGAATGTTAATCATTAAATGGGATTCTGGATCGCTCGATGTCATCGACGAATCAGAAGTGGAAAACATCCCAGAGCCGAAGATAATGGGGCGCCGCGAGGCGGTATTGTTGAGTAACGGCGACACTGTGTGGGCAACCCCGTCGGACTTTTGGCATCGTTACCCCATTATTGGCCGCGCATGGGTAGATATCACTGAGGGCGCCGGGATGGGGGAATTATGAGCGCGCCTGAAAAGATTTACCGGTCAGAAACAAGAAGTCCTACCCATGTAATTTATTACGGAGAGGATCGGCGCGTTGGGGAAAATATTACCTATATCCGCGCTGACATCCACAAGGTTGAGATCGACGCGCTCAAGGCCCAACTCGCCCTTGCAAAAGAGCTTCTTGAGGATTGGCGCGATGCAGTCACCATACCGCGTACCAACTGCTCGTGCCATATCAGCGCACCATGCAATGATTGCTATGAATGGGGCGCACTCCGTGAGACGACAGTGCATACTGAAAGGCTGTTGAGAGAAAAATCATGACAATCCAAAGTTACGAAATTCGCGCACTGGATGGCTTCGGGGGACGTATTCATTGGATTCCGTCGGTCCTTGGCGCGTGGTGTCCGGCTGACTCGGTGAGAAGGCTGGAGGCTGATATGAAGGCTTTGCGGGCAGAACTCGACGCATCTATCGCGGCGAGGGAAGAAATGCAATTGGGTGGTAACAGGATGGGTGAATCTTTGCGGTCTGCCAGGGAAGAATTAGCGGACTTAAAGGCCGAGTTGGCCGAACTGAAAGCGCCGCCCAAGGTGTTGAGGGCGGAGGAGGTGACGGAGGTTGGTTACTACTGGCATAAATCAGGAAAAGAATGGGAAATCGTAGAGTATTACCCATGCAGCGGGTTTGAATTTCCAGATTTCGGCCAATTCATCGGCCCCATCCAGATGTCGGAGGTGTGAAGCATTATGATTAGCGACGAGAAGTTGAAAGCATTGGCAGAGGTTGCTGCTGAAAATGTGGAGAAAGACGAGCAAGCTTCAGGCTTGATGCGCCAATCACTTGTACACGAGCTATGTGCTGAACTCATCCAGAGGCGAGAAGCCGAGCCCAAAGCCAACTCATGGGACGATGGGTCAGACTGGGCGGTTGCTCGCCGACTAGCGCGGCCTTCACCCGCGTGGATTCATTACGATGAAAAAGCACACAAGGCCATTCTCGACGGAAAAATCTTTCTAGATACGCTGGAGGAGCGCCCGAAATGACCAACCACCTAACCACCCTAAAGCAGTTCCAAGCGTGGCGCAGAGATACCAGCGACAGCCAGGAAATCCCCATGCCGGACCCGAAGGAGATCGGGAAGGCGTTGGATTGGGCAATCAGGGAGTTGGAGAAAGCTAAGCGTGGTCCTGTACATAACCCAAAAAGAACCCCCTAGCCGCCTCCCACCCAAGCGCCACACCAACTATACAACCTGCCTCTTTCGCAGCCAGTAGATATTCTTGCTGGCCGTCTTGCCATGTGGATTTTGTATGATCTCGGCGCTTGAGTTCGCATAAAAAAGTAGGGCTTCCAGGAACAACAATGTCCGGTGCTCCGGCTGTCATGCCTTCCGCTTTCTGCATAATCGTCTGCGAGTAGTGGCGCTTTCCTTCGTTGCGCGGGTGAATGGCGATCAATCCATAACTGTGCGGATATTGCATTCGTATCCACTGAAAAAAAGTCACCTGTTCAGCGGTTTCCGTAGGACAATTGCCACGCCAGGACATATCTCCGTACACTGGTATTTCAGGGTGCATTTTCAATTTTTGGTTGCTCCAATAATGGTTCATTATACGATTTAATACGCCAAAACTCGGTACCAGGTGGCCTGTATGCGGAAATGGTGGATGGCATATTGGCTTTTTCAATGTGCTTCATGAAGGTATCAACGTCAGGTGCCAATCTACCACGATACACCGCACGGCTCAAATCCGCCCATGCTTGTTGTGCTTGTGACGCACTGGACTTATCTTGATACCACACAGAGAATCGAGCGCATTCCGTTACCCAGTCTATTCGTAAAGACTCATTACCTTTCTGCGACACCCATTTCTGGGGACGCCATGACAATACCTTGTCGCTGGTGGGGATAGATGGACTTTTCTTTATTTTCTTGTATTCTATCAACAACTTATCGTTAGGGTTTACAAGCTCGCAACGGCAGCGTTCACATCTCCTGGCGGCAATATCGTTCTCGTGCTCGCACTCCGGGCATATTTTTGGACTCCACCTATGGGAACATCGTTCATGTGTGCCGTCTCTGTTGATTTGTTCGTTTGTGCATCTCCTCCCGTAATGGCTCGGCATAGGACCATACTCAGTTTCTATGCGATTACCCGCCAAGTCAAGGAAGTATCCATAATCGTCATGCGCGAACCCATCTTCATTCTTTCGCATGGACACCATGTTTTCTCCGCCGCATACGGGGCACAGAATGGATACAGGCTCTCCACTAGACGGCGCTCGCGCCTTTACTTCAGGTGCAAATATATCTCCGTCAGGAAAATGCCGTGACACATTTTCGGCATAGTCGAGCAGCAAGCAGTCTTGCTTCCCCGGACTCAACCGCAGCCCACGCCCGATAATCTGTTGCAGTAGTCCAGGAGATTCCGTAGCACGCAGGATGGCAATCACGTCCACATGCGGCGCGTCGAACCCTGTTGTGTAGACAGCCACGTTCACTAGATACTTGAGTTTTTGCGCCAGGAATTCACGGAGGATTCGTTCACGATCTGCTTTTTTTGTGTCTCCCGTAACCACTGCTGACAAGTGCGGCGGAAGGCTCGCCATACACTCATGCGCGTGCGCTACGGTAGACGCATAGATGATGACTCCACGACGCGGAATGCTGTGCTCCACCACATCAGCGATGATGGCAGAAGTTTTGCGTCCGTGTCCTTCAAACGCACGCTCCACATCTTGCGCGTCGTACTTTCCCATTCTGTTTAGAACCAGTCCAGAAGTGTCATATCCTTCCGCGTGTGCTGGATCGGCATGGATGGGAGACAAATACCCCATTTCTATCAGTTCACGCGCCTGTATTTGATAAATCAACGTGTGGAAATATGGGTCAATCGTTTCCTCAACAACTTTCCCGTCTGGCGTGTGCCCGTAGATATATCCGGTGTTGGCGCGGTAGGGGGTGGCGGAAAGTCCAAGAACTCTTAATCGCTTATTTTTTGCGCGTATCTTTTCTATGATATTCTTTATCGTTGGAGTAATCCCATGACACTCATCAATTAAAACTAATCCAAACTTTTCTCCAAATCGTTCTATGGAATTGTTCACGCTAACCGGCGTACCAAATACCACAGGATAACGTAACGACTTTGAAATACTCGCACAGAATACAGACGATTTAAATCCAAGTTTAGTAAACTTATCTTTATTTTGTTCTACTAATTCCTTTGTCGGAGCTAAATTTAATATATGCTTTCCTTTTGATAATTCAAAGAATTGTCGTGATATTTCTGCAATTACGATGCTCTTTCCTGCCCCTGTAGCGAGTTCCATAACTGCTGGGTCTACCGTTTTTTTTATCCACGAAACAGCAGCATCCACCGCTTCTTTTTGGTAGGGTCTTAATTCCACTTTTTATCCCCATTGTTGTGCCATAGCGTCGGCAATTCCTTGATATGTAATACTCCGTAACATAGCCCTGTCTTTGCTAGGCGGCATTTTCCATATGCGCTGTTCTCGGCCTTCTACTATATCGGTAGGAACAAGTTTTGGTAGGTCTTTAAGCCAGAGACATGTCGCTTTCGTTTCCCCGTGACCGAACATCCACGGATGACATATTTGATCTGGTTTACGAATATGTGATGATATGATGCTGACTGGATTTTCTATAGCTATTTTTGGAATATTTGTGTTCATTAACTTCTGTACAAATTCCAGAGCAGCCTGTTGTCTCCCATCCGCGCGCTTTTCCGCAAAATATCGAGCGCCTGACACCGCCAAATGCGTGCATGGCGGATGGCCGATCATCAAATCCCAATCATCCTCAATGATGTCAAACACGTCTCCTTGGTAATGATTCCCTTCCGTAAGAGATGGAAGCAGGTCACAACTCATCGCATAATGCCCCAATTTAGCAAAAGCATCCCGAACTCGCCCAGACATTTCACACGCTATAAGGACTCTCATTTTTCCAACTCCGCCAGTTCCTTCCGCAGCGACTCCAGACGTTTCGCCTTGCGCTCCGCTTCTAACGCCGCCTGCTCGTCGCGGTAGATCTGCGCTTCAGCTGTTGTCATCAGATTGTAGTGGTAAAGCTCATTACGAATCAGTTTTCGCCCCATTGAAAAATCAACATCATCGTTAAACGCTGCCGCCTCGATCACAAAATATGTGCCGTCCGTAAAACTCAGCAGGATCATATTGCCATCTTCTGTGATGGCGCGGACTGTTCTGCCGCTCACCATCGCATTGTGCGCAGCTTCTGGGGTCCCAGCGCGGGTGCCAGATAAGCGCCTGCAAATCTCAAACAGGGTTGGATTGGTAGACTCTCGGCCTTCTGCGATCAGTTCGTCCATGGTCATGTTTTCTGGTGTCATTTTTTGTTGCTCCTTTTTGTCACTTAATAACCCAATACTCACTTGCCTTCCCGCGATATGGTTCAACATCCGCGTTTGGCAGCAGGTCCTTTACGAGTTTGGCATAGGCTACAGCGCCTTTTTTCTCCACCTTAGACACGGTGTATATGCCTATTCTGTCTTTGTCGCCGCGTGCTAACGCTACAAGGTTTGCTTTCGCGGTTTCAAACTCTGCGTCTGCTTCTTCCTTTTTCAATAACGCCGCTGCATATGCTAACGATTCA
>JAKBSX010000166.1 GCA_021844725.1 Actinomycetes bacterium
CCTCGACTGCGGACGGTGTTTCGGCTCTCATCTCGGAGATTTTGCCGCAGGCCCAGATAATCAGGGAGGAAGCTAGTTGCGGTTTTGCGGCAGCCTGCAATATTGGAGCCCGACATTCCGAGGATGCAACCCACCTCCTGTTTTGTCACGACGATGTGGCTTTTGCCCCGGACGCCATTAGGCGAATGGTGGAAGAGGCATTCCTAATGAATGCCGGAATAGTTGCCCCCAAGTACGTAGTTTGGAACTCGCCAGAGCAGATTCTATCATTAGGCGCGGACATGGACAGGACTGGAACCCTGGCCACCCGTATAGATGTTGGAGATCTTGACCAGGGCCAATATGACGTTTCTCAACAGGTATTGGTAGCGCCAGGCGGAGCGATTCTGGTGCGGGTTGATCTGTTTGAAGCAGTCCGAGGGTTTGATGAAAAGATGTTCCTCTACTATGAGGACGCAGATTTTTCATGGCGGTCAAGTTTGGCGGGTGCCCGTATTGTGGTGGCTCCGCTTGCAAAAGTGAGACACCTTGCGGTCTCAACCCTGGGAGCGAGGCGGGCCCGAGGTGCCAGGCGCAAGTCAGATGTGCAAATAAGAAGCCGGCTTCCCCGGCACGAAAGAATTAGATATTCCCGGAAAAATCAGGTTCGGGCACTTTCGGCCAATGTAAACGGATTTTCACGGACAGTATCCATCCTTCAGTACCTGATAATTTCGGTATTAGAGGCTGCGTACTTCGCCTTGACCGGCAAGCCGAAAATAGCCTTGGCAATCCTTGAATCATGGCTGACAGTTTTTGCGCGCCATGGTTCAATGAAGAAAAAGCGTAAGAGTATTCTGCACTATAGAGTCAAGAGCGACCGGGAACTGCGAACCCAGATGATTCGAGGCAGTGCCAGAGTCAAGGGATATATTCATACCCGCCGGCACTATAGATCTCAGGGAGAGGCAGCCCCATCATTATCAGGATGGCGTGATTATTCAGCTGAGAAGTCGATTTTAGAGAGATTAACTACTCCGCATACAAAAACGCCTAAGGGCCTGCAGGGATTTGAGGATTACACCCCTATTTCTATTGCATTGGGGAAGATAACTCGGATCCTTATGTGGATTATGGTGGCGGCTGCCTTGCTTGGATCGCGACATCTTCTAGTTGGCGAAGTGCCACTTTATGGACAATTTTTACCCTTCGGAACCGACCATCAGCTGCTTTCAACCTATTTCTCCGGACCGCTCCATCATCATGGTCCAGTTTCACCTTCTCCCACTTCTGAATTGATTTTGGGCGGATTGGGCTATTTATTCCTTGGTGGTACGGGACTGGAAGCCCATTTCGTCTATGGCGCTCTAATCGTTATGGGAATGGCCGGTGTATTCCGAATTGTTGCAGACTATAGGAATCGAACTGCCGCGTATGTTTCAGTTGTTTTATATGCGGTGGGCCCGATACTTGGAGGAGTAATTTCGGCTGCTTCACTCAGTGGACTCGTGATATATGGACTTGCTCCATGGCTGCTACTTCGACTGTTCCGACTGGCTGATCTTCCAGGCACCTATCGCTCGAGCAGCCTGTCAACCAGATACGAAGTGGCGGTCGAAGGACTTTGGCTGGCGCTAATTATTGCATTTGCACCGTCATTTTTGTTCGTATTTGCTGCACTGGTTATCGTGCTCGCTGTAACTGGCCCTTCGCTCAAGTACCTAAAGTCATTCAAGAAACTAATATTTAGCCAGTTGGCAGCATTGATAGTGGCATTAATTTTGAATTCGCCCTGGATCTTTTCCTATCTGCAGTCGGCAGTGGCGTCTTCTTCATTTTTCGGTTCGGCCACCCCTAGCCACCTGAGTTTGCCATCGCTTCTTTTATTTCAGATTTCTCCGGCGCAAAAGGTGCCTTTGTTGTTTGGGTTGTACCTGGTCGCCCTTGTTGGATCGCTTTTCTTTGTGCGGGGTCGCAGAGCTGACCGGGTCTTCAGCCTTTTAACCATTTTTGCGCTGCTCATGGTTGCAGCAGTATTTTCCGCCTATGGTGCGTTCGGGGAAAATCCAATTCCGCTTTGGATAATTTTACCGGTGGCATTTTTGATTGCCGTTGTGGTGATTGGATCAGGGATCGAAGCTGCATTTGCGGTCCTGCCAAAGATGAAAATTAGCTTTAATCATTTTGTGGTGGTTCTGGTTTCCATCTCAATGCTTGTTTCAAGCTATGTGATGCTTGGAGATAACCTGTCGGGCCGATTTAATCTTGTTTCCCGGGGGTACGGGCATTCCCTGAGCTGGATGTATCCCAGTTCTAAGTCTAACCCGGGAAAGGCACTCTGGTTGGGAAGGCCAGGGACGCTGCCAGTGGGCTCGTATCAGATTTCAGGCGCAATGGCAGTTGGCATTTCCGAAATCGGAACTCCCACAGTGGATTCCCTCTTCCCCCCGGCAGCACCTGGAAGGGTTAGCTCCGTCATTAATGCGATAAACGCTGCCACCAGGGAAGATACGGTATATCTTGGGCGCAGGCTGGCTCAACTCAGGATCAAGTACGTAGTCATTCCACAGTCTTCGCTGAACAACCAGTCGTTTTTGACTAGCGATCTCAACCTGATGCTTTCTCGCCAGCGGGATCTTAATCAACTCGTGGCTGACCCTTCGGTGGTGGCATTTTCGGTGCAGGATCCTCTTTCGGTGCCGATTCCGGAGCAGCTAAGCAGGACTGCTTCCCTTCTCAATGAACTTCGGTTTTGGCTCGAGATTTTAGTGGCAGTGATTTGGGTTGGACTAATTGAAGCCACCTTGAGCCGAAGATCGATAGCTCTATGGATAGTGAGAAAATTTATGTCGACGCTGATCGGCAGAGCTTTCACCAGACTCTACCTAATCTTCCGCCCCGATTTTACCCCTAAGGCAAAGAAGAAATCCGCAAAGGTTCAAACTGTGTCCGAATCCAAGGAGGCAGTTGTGACGGGTGACTCACCACCAGGCGAATTTGAATTCAAACACGTGAAGATAGCAGTTCGCCAAAATGCGGCTGAGTCAGATTCACCGACCTTGACCGGAGGGGTATCAGATGGCGAAGGGTAGAGCAAAAACCACGAAACGGTGGCCGTTTAGCGGTGGTCAGACTCTGCTGGGCCTGATGAGCGGACTGCTGGCAGTTGTACTGGTCCTTGTGGCAATGCAGGTTGGTTCACTTAGTGCGAGGAATCCGATCTACTCCTCGACGGTGCAGGCCACCGAGAGGCTTGCGGTGGCAAGCGTGTCGCCACTCACATCTGATTCATCTTCCTGGTATTGCAACTGGTATCTCCCAGCTCAGGGAGGATTGACTCAGGCATCGGTTCTCTTGGCAAACACATCTGCAAAGGATTTGAGCGCCAAGGTGAAAATATATTCTGGCAATCACACGGTGAATCGAAAGCTGGAGATTCCGGCGCACAGTTTTCTGAAGTATCCTCAGACGGTCACTCCAAAGGTCCAATCCGGCTCGCTGTCTTTTATTGCCAATGGGGGTGGAACGGTTGCGGAGATTGAGCTTTCCGGACCATCTGGAAGTAGCGTTGCCCCTTGTAATTCCTCTCCGTCTGCCAACTGGACGGTCCTGGGGGCCAATACCCTTCCCGGCTCCAGCGCGGGCGTATCGATATTCAATCCATTTAGCCAAGATGCGGTTGTCGACGTCACTCTGTCATCGTCATCTCAGCAATTTTCTCCCGGTGTGCTCAAAGCAATGGTAATAAACCCAAATCAGTCAAAACTGGTGAATTTGAGCCAGTATTTTTCTGGTCACAGTCATGTGGTAGTTTCGGTTACCACTCGAATCGGGCGTGTAGTGGTTGGAGGAATTATTCAAAGGGATAATAACGGCAATACCGGGCTGGCAGCATTGGCCAGCTTCCCCTCCACTGCTTCTACCTGGCGATTTCCAGTAGGGCAGCTATCTGCCAACCAGAACCAGGAGATAATTGTTTATAACCCCAATTCTTATGTAGTTAACGTGGTGGCGGATTTTTCATATTTGGATTTGAAACAGGTTCCTTCTATATCAACTACTTCCACCACCAGCACCACGGCACCGGCCGCTGCTAAGACCAAGAAGGTTGTGCCAAAGGGGGCGGCCACTGCCAAATCCTCGGCAGGATCGGTGCCAAAATCCAGCTATAGCGTGAGCCAGGCTATACAGCCAAATTCACTTGCAGTGATTTCAGTGAAGGCGGATACATCGATTCAGCCTGATATCAGCTATAAGGCGAAATTGGTGGTAAAAGGTGGTCACGGCGTGGTGTCGGCAGAGACATTTCTTGGATCAGCAAATAGTCCAAATGTGAGGTACCAGGTTGTTGGTGGGATCCCTCTTACCACTCAGCACTGGATTGCACTATTTGATCCCTCGTCGATCGGACTATCAAATGTCCAGGCCTGGCTTGCCACTGTGGACAATAAGAGCAAGGACGCTGTCGCTCAGAAGACTCCACTGGTAGACCTGGGACCGACCTATCTCTCGCCACCGGGAAAGACTCCGGCAGCCCTTCCGATACTTCAGGCTCAGACAGCTCCCACCTCGAAGTCGGTACTCAAATCCCCTCTGCGACTCCATGCAGTTGGAGCCCTTACTTCCAGCGTCACGGGAGTTATAATTTCTTCTAAGTCTGCCTTTGCCATCGGTACAGTTATGGGACCCGCGGCTACCGACTGGTATGTTGTTCCAGTTCTTCCTTTCGCCAACTGAAGTACCCTGACCCACGAACTATTACTTTTGCTATGCGTCGGCAGGTGGCCTGGGTCTCAGTTTTCATTCGGCACAGTGTGGCTAACTGCTGAGCATCGGATTGTCAAGTCAAGATCCCCCTTTTGCTCATCGGAATCTTTTTATTCCGCAAGTTGACTGAGTCGCAATCATGGCTGGGTGATGAGCCCGTTTGCATTACAGCTCGATTGGAAAATATTGCTGGTTGTTCCCAGCCAAGAAGTTGTAGGCTTGGCATAGTTGCAGCGGGAGCCGAATGAAATGGAGGCCGGTCGTGTACGGATTGTTAGGTTCAGTGGTGGCAGCCGTAGCAGTTGTAGTTGTGATAGTTGTAATAGTGGCTGCAGCGTTGGTTGGAAGGTCACTTTTTACCGTGGTAACCGAGTATGAGAGAGCCGTATTTTTTAGGTTGGGGAGAATCAGAGAGTCTGCCAAAGGCCCTGGCCCGATCATAAGAATTCCTGGAATTGATCGAGTGGTTAAGGTGTCCCTGCGGGTTGAGGCAGTTGATATCCCATCCCAGCAGGTGATTACCGCAGACAACGTGACGGTCGCAGTGGATGCGGTTGTGTATTTTCAAGTCATTGACCCCGTTGCAGCTGTTGTTGGTGTGGACAGGTACCGATTCGCTTCTGAACGTGTGGCTATGACTTCCCTGAGATCTATCATTGGTAGATTTCAACTCGATGACTTGTTAGCGCACAGGGGTGAGGTGAATACCGAGCTTAGAGCAGTCATAGCTGCCTCCACCACCAGCTGGGGAGTCGAAGTCCGCCAAGTTGAGGTCCGGGATATCTCGTTACCTCAGGAACTGCTTAGGGCTATGGCCCGTCAGGCTGAGGCAGAGAGAGAGCGAAGAGCAAAGGTGATAGCTGCGACCGGCGAACTCGAGGCGTCCAAGGAGCTGGCAGAAGCCGCGGATCGTTTAACCGCTTCCCCTGGTGCTTTGCAACTAAGGACGCTGCAGACATTGGCTGAAGTTGCAACTGAGAAAAACTCCACCTTGATATTTCCTCTTCCAATTGAGATTCTTAGTGCATTTGCGCCCAAGAAGTAGTTCGGCAATCTTTTGTTTTTGTGAAATTTGCCGAATGTATTTCTGAAACCCAAATTATGCTTGTTTTGGGCTTAGTCCAGGCGCCCTAATTAAGGTTGGAGCTTTGGCAGGGCCAAAGTATTCGTGTTGCCAGTTGTGACATCTGATTACGACAAGGCTAAGTATCGATCAACTGGGGGTATTGGAATGGATCCGCTTCGCAGAGATATCGCATTATGCACAAGATTATTGGTTGATGTCGGGATTTTAGAGTACAGCGGCCATATAAGTTCCAGATTGCCCTCTGGCGATGAATTCTTAATTCAGCCCGTTGATGATGTCCGCTCAGATCTCGATCCTTCCCGTTTGCTTTTGGTAGGGCTTGACTGCCAGGTCAAGGAGGGTGAGGGCAGGCCGCCTGCAGAGACCGCAATACATGCTGAGATCTATAAAGCTCGCCCTGACGTGGGGGCAGTGGCCCACTTTCACCATGATCAAACGACTATGTTTTCGATGGTCAAAGATCGACCCCTTATCCCGGTCAAGAATCACTTTGTCAGATGGTCCTCGGGGGTTCCAGTTCACCAGGACGCGTCTCACATCTCATCGGTTTCACAAGGACTTGAGCTGGCACGGACACTAGGGAGAGCCAATGCCGCTCTTTTAAAGGGGCACGGGGAAGTGGTCGTAGCTGAGAATATCAAGGCCCTTTTTGCTGATGTGGTCCATTTTGTTGAAAATGCCCAGGCTCTGGCTCACGCAAATCTACTCGGGGAAGTCATTCCACTTACAGAGCGAGATTTACATGACTTCGAGGCTACTTTCGACAGGGAGAAGCATTCTAGAAAGCTTTGGGCTTATTATTCGGTTACTGCTGCCTAGTACGTCCTAAAATGAAA
>JAKBSX010000167.1 GCA_021844725.1 Actinomycetes bacterium
GTAAGGCTCTCAATGAAATATGAGCCTCCTAGCGGATCCGGGGTATCTGTAACTCCTGATTCATAACCGATAATCTGCTGAGTACGTAAAGCTATCTTGGCCGCCCTCTCCGTGGGCAGCCCCAGTGCCTCGTCGAAGCCGTTGGTGTGCAATGATTGCGTTCCACCAAGAACAGCAGCCAAAGCCTGAATAGCAACCCGAACGATGTTATTTTCCGGCTGCTGGGCGGTCAAGGTGGATCCCCCGGTCTGAGTATGGAATCGCAGCAGGAGCGACCTCGGATCCTTAGCCCCGAAGCGGTTTGACATCAAGTTGGACCAGATCCGTCTGCCAGCCCTAAATTTGGCAACTTCCTCGAACAGGTTATTGTGAGCGTTCCAGAAAAATGAAAGCCTGGGGGCAAAATCGTCAACCTTTAGTCCAGCTTCGATTGCAGCCTGCACATAGGCAATCCCATTAGAGAGAGTAAAGGCAATCTCCTGCACCGCCGTGGAGCCGGCCTCACGAATGTGGTATCCAGAGATCGAGATCGAATTCCAATTTGGAAGATTCTCATGACAGTATGCGAAAGTATCGGTTATAAGCCTCATGGAAGGCCTCGGCGGATAGATATACGTCCCCCGGGCCACGTACTCTTTCAATATATCGTTTTGTATGGTGCCTTTAAGTTTGTCGGGAGATATGCCATTTTCCTCAGCTTCAATTTGATACATAAGCAGCAATATTGCCGCCGTGGAATTGATAGTCATGGAGGTGGTTACCGAATCTAGTGGAATGCCCTGGAAGAGCATCTTCATGTCATCTATGGAGTCAATTGCGACACCAACCTTGCCGACCTCCCCGTCGGCCTTTGGGTGATCGGAGTCCAGACCCATCTGAGTGGGTAGGTCAAATGCACAGCTCAACCCGGTTTGCCCAGCCTCTAAAAGATACTTGAATCGCTTGTTAGTTGCCTCGGCAGTTCCGAATCCTGCATATTGACGCATAGTCCAAAGTCTTGATCTATACATATCCGGATAGATACCTCGGGTAAACGGAGGCTCACCCGGCCTACCGAGCCTTTGAGCGGGATCCCATCCCTCCAACCTCTCTGGCCCGTAGTATGATTCAATTTCAATTCCCGAATCGGTTTGTGGCCTTTTAGAAGACATACTCAAGACACTAGCCGAATTGGGCTCCTAATCCCATTTGGGATGGAGCCCAATTCACTGCATAATAACTTGTAAATCAAAAATGAATTAATCAGCTCAAACTGCAGCCGGAACCTTGGCATGAGGCATGCAAAGGTGATCGTATTCGGCAATGATTATCTCTTCAACATCATCACCACAAGCCGGGCAATTGGGATCTCTTCGCATTTTGAAGGTTCTAAAGGTCTCCTCGAGAGCATCATAGGAAAGCAACCTACCAACTAACGGATCTCCAAGATCGAGAAGAAGTTTAATCGCCTCCATAGCCTGGATTGACCCTACTATTCCGGGAAGTACTCCGAGCACTCCAGCCTCTGAACACGAAGGAGCCAACTCTGCCGGCGGAGGTTCTGGAACAAAACATCTGTAGCAAGGACCTTCATATGGTCGAAATACGGTTACCTGTCCTTCGAAACGGAAGATCGATCCATGAACTACTGGAATCTTTTTCAACAGTGCAGCATCATTTACCAGATACCTGGTTGGGAAGTTATCCATCCCGTCAACTATCACGTCATAACCGTCGATAATATCCAGCACATTGTCAGCACCAAGTCGAACGTCATAGGTGGTTACCTCAACGTCTGGATTGAGAAGTTGGATGGTCTTCTTGGCAGATTCAACTTTTCGCTCACCTATGCGATCCATATTGTGAAGTATCTGCCTCTGCAGGTTGGAAGCATCGACTTCATCCATGTCAATGATGCCAATGTGGCCGACTCCGGCAGCTGCAAGATAAAGGGCAGCTGGCGACCCAAGTCCACCTGCTCCAAGCAGTAATACACTCTTATTGAGCAATTTCTGCTGACCAACCTCACCGACTTCCGGCAGCAACAGGTGTCGTTGGTATCTGTTTCGCTGATCTGGAGTCAAGGTCTTAGGAGTGACCCACTTGTAACCATCATCTTTCCATCGATTGAAGCCACCTGCCATTGACACTACGTTTTTATATCCCAGTTCCTGTAACGATTTAGCTGCGAGGGCAGATCTGGCTCCTCCAGCACAAAAAACTACGATATTTTGGTCTTTATCGGGAACACGACCCTCAATTTGCACCTCGAGATTTCCCCTGGGCAAAAACATTGCATTCTCTATGGTGCCTTGCTCATACTCTTCAGTTTCGCGGACATCAAGGAAGAGCCAACCTGTTTTGAGCTTGGCAGCCTCATCAGTATCTATCTCTTTAATTTGGGATTTGGCGTTTGACAAAATCTCTCTAAAACTTGCCATCTGATTACACTCCAGCCGTAGTCTAAATTTCCCTCTTTAAAACCCTACTAGCTTAGTCAACATTCCCAGTCTCATGAATTTACTCAAAAACTTCAGATTTCACCCAATCGATCGACGAGCATTCCAGCCATTCACCGGTATAAATCTCCACCTGTTGATTCGTCAAGTTTAACGACAAGATTTAAGGTTGAAATCTTCATCTAGTTTCTAATTATGGAATACTACGAAGTCATTCACAAGCGCCGAATGTATCGAAGCTTTACGAAACAGCCGGTCGAAAGTGCGTCCCTGGAACGGATATTATCGAGTGCCACACAAAGCCCATCAGCAGGATTCGCCCAGGGATTCGATTTTCTGGTAATAAGAGAGAAATCGCATCTTGAAACATTTTGGAATCTTGCACTCACTGAGGACTGGAAAAATCGCACTGAAACCCATAAACACCTCTGGAATGCGCCAGTTGTGATCATTCCACTCGCCCACCCGGAAGCTTATCTAAACAGATATACAGAGCAGGACAAAAGCTATTCGAATTTGGATTCAATCCAAAACTGGCCAGTTCCATATTGGTACATTGACTGTGCTTTTTCCACAATGAATATTCTTAACTCAGTCACCGATGAAGGCTTAGGTGCGCTTTTCTTCGGACTGTTTCGCAATCAGGAGGAGCTGAAGCGAGTATTTAGCATTCCAGGCGATTATCTTCCCATTGGTGCGATAGCTATTGGTCATCCTGCTCCTAAAAAGGAATCTGGCTCATCAAAACGAGGCCGCCGTGACATTTCGGATCAGTTTCATCTGGACAACTTTGGAAAGCCTTATCGATGTAAAACTCAGGATTAATCCGTTTACGAGAATAGCTAATGATTGAAATGATCCCGTAAGCCGCTGATTTATCTACTTTAATCTAGCTGAAGATCGCTAAAGGCTAGGTAAAGGCATGAAAGTGCCAGATAAATATAGGGTCCTGTGGACTGGGCTGTGGATACATTCAGAGGTAGTTTTTGCCAGTAACACGCCGACTACTGCCATCTCAATTTCAGGAATGGTTCCATAGCGCGTACCAGATGGGTATGCTGACGATCTGAGCGAACAGATATCAGTTCGCCTACCTCACGATCTTGTAAAATTTGTCGATACGCCTGTTGCAAAGGGTGAAGTTCCCAGTAGGGATGCGGTGGTAATCAGGCACTTACCCGCGAGCAAGGGCGGACGAGGAGTGCCAAAGATGTCGAAATACTGAGTGGATCACGAGGTTCCAGTGGGAAAAATAAATGGGCTCAGTTCGCAATGCATTGTCAGCTGCGACAACATTCCAACCGTGACAACATCTGCATTAGGGCATCAGATAGGGATTCTGCTTCCCGAGCAGGAATAAGCGCTGACTCAGGCGTCTCGTCGGCGTTCGATCTAGAAGAAGACTTTTAGCAGCGGGTCTCAAAAGGTACTGCGTACCCTTAATTACAGGCCCTTCCAGGACTTTTACCACTAACGATAGAAAACCTGCAAGTTCAGTCACAGTTTGAGCTTCCCCGTATAGGAAGAATATCATATTACGAACAGCCTTAACTTATGTCGAGATGAGTTCTAGATCTACTTTAGATCTAACAAATGGCCAGTCCCCCTTAAGTGTGAGGTGTGCGACGTTACAATGGCTCACGACATCTGTAGTGCTTGCAAACTTCAGCTAAAACATTTGCGATTTTTTCGATTTACGACTAGACTGAAATATGGGAAAAGGAGGGATGAGATGGGCGCAATGCGAGAACAAACAATTCCACCTCCTAAAAATGGTGAGGATCTGGCTCTGATTGAGTCGGCACTGAATTCAGACGGAGCCAAGCTATACGTTTCGACACCTGATGGAACACCTATTGAACTGCCAGAGGAGCTCCGGAAGATAGTCGACAAAGTGGTTTCTTCGATGAGGAGAGGAAATGCCGTAACGATTGCACCACATGCAATGCGTCTCACAACCCAAGAAGCAGCCGATCTTCTAGGTATAAGTCGACCCACTCTGATAAAGCTTTTGGAAGCGGGCAAAATACCTTTCGAAACGCCTAATCGGCATCGCCGAGTACGACTCCTCGATCTTCTCAGCTATCAGAGTTCCCGACATATGGAACGCGAACAAGCGTTGCGTGAACTGGCCCAAGAAGCTCAAAACATTGGCAACTACGAAGAGCCTATAGATGCATATAAAGAAGCCTTTGCTGAAGCTCGAAAGAAACTTGCATAGAACCTATGTATGCTGCCGTTTTGGATGCCTGTGTACTAGTTCCCAATGCCTTATGCGATACGCTACTTCGATTCGCGGAACAAGGATTCTTCCGACCCCTCTGGTCAGAACAAATTCTTCATGAAACCGCCTACGTAATAAAAAAGGTTCATCCGGACGTTCAAGATGTTCAGGTTAGTAGCCGCTTACGAAGAATGGCAGAGACTTTTGATGACGCGCTTGTAGAAAATTGGCCTGAAGTAAGCGCTGGACTTGACCTTCCAGATGATGACGATCGACATGTGCTAGGTGCTCCTATCGCTGGCTCAGCCCAAGCAATTGTGACCTTCAATCTCAAGGACTTTCCGGCAAACCGACTGGAACCACATGGAATTGAAGCGAGACATCCTGACGAGTTTCTTCTCGATCAATTAGATCTCCATCCGAGGCTCGCATTACTAACACTCGACACCCAGGCTGCGGATCTTATAAATCCGCCGATCGATGTCTTTGGACTTCTAAATCGATTGGATCGGTGCGGAGTACCTCGCTTCGCCGACGAAGTGAGACTTATGCTCCAGTAAGAGCTAGGCCCATGCATGGTTACGTCCCAAATCTTGTTCAAAGTCTATCTGGCCTGGTATCCCCAAGCCGGACACGTGTAGCTAGGTAAAGCGGATCTTTAGACTACTTCCTTTGTCTGATTCTCGTAATACTTTTCCAGGAATTCAAATTGGCCGTGCCTGGCCAGCATGCACCAGCCAGTTACCAAAATTTTCCCGACAGTCCATGCTCCCGACGTCGGCCTGATCGCTGCCGACCTGCTCCTATCCCCGCCCACCGACCAAGCAACACCTCGGACCGTTTACGCCGAAGGACCCTGGCGTTATTGAGTATTCCGGCGGTTTTCGTACACGGATTCCGATCCATTTCGTACACTGATTCCGGGGTTTTCGTACAGCAATTCCGGAGTTTTCGTACAGCTGAAATTGGAGTGCCTATCTTGCTGACGTAGGACTGATGGATAGGGCAATCTTTCATGAACGGTAGTAGTTCGTTCAAGGAGGAGCTGGTGTCCCGTCCCCATGTTGCTGTGTATTCTTGTGAAATCTGCCGCGTGTTCTTGTTGAAATCTGCCACCCATTCTCGGTGAAATCTGCCACCCCTGAATGGGGTGTGAAGGTGGTTTTTTCATTGTAAGTGGAACGTGACGGCAATCATCTACTTTTATCTCTTCTTGGTTCTCATTGAAGCTCCTTTCATCTCGATTATGTGGGAATTATGAAGTAGTCGGTCCATGACTGCGTCACTTATGGTTGGATCGCCGAGAGTACTGTGCCAGGAGTCGACGGGAAGTTGTGAAGTGACGATGGTGGATTTTCTTTCAGAACGATCATCTAATACCTCAAGTAGGTCCGATGGTTCGTTTCCACTAAGTGATTTCAGTCCAAAATCATCAATCACCAATATCTCCACCCTGGCCAGACCCTGAAGCAGTTTCAGATATCTCCCGTCACCTCTGGCGATTGAAAGATCAGCAAAAAGAGCCGGCGCTCGCTTATAAAGTGCACTGTGACCGGATCGGATACCGGAGTGTGCCAATGCACAACCCAGATAACTTTTCCCAATTCCCGCTGGACCTGTTAGTAAAATATTCTGATGTGCATCAACCCAGTGAGATGATGTAAAGCTCATGATGATAGAGCGATCAAGTCCCCTCTGAGTGTGAAAGTCGATGTCTTCAATACTGGCAGAGTGTCTGAGTTTGGCAGATCTCAGCCGTGACGTCAGTCTCTTGGCTTCTCGTTCTGCCACTTCTTGGTCGACAAGCATTGAAAGACGTTCTTCGAAACTGAGTTCTAAATATTGTACGCTTTCGAGCTGTTCACGAAATGCTGTTGCCATTCCCTTCAGTACGAGTTCAGATAGGGCAGTCATTGTCTGGTTGTTCAGCATGATACGTTCTCCTGTCCTTCAGCTTTTCCAAGTAGTTCCTTGTAATAAAGGGTT
>JAKBSX010000168.1 GCA_021844725.1 Actinomycetes bacterium
ATCAAAGCGAGTATGCTCGCAAATACAAGTGAAACTATCCTTCTGTCGTCTTGGAGGAATATCGGTCTTACGGCTATCTCGTTCTTCATGTTTCTGATTCTCAAATCAGCGATGTATCTCGAGCGGTATCCGTTTACGACCAGGTCTGCGCTCCACTTTTCCTTTGATAGAGTCGTCGCAATCATGTACTTGCAGTCGAGCTTCTGCTGTTCAATTTCTTCATCTTTTTTCACCGAGTACGAGAATGAAACAAACTTCTTTTGGTTGTCACTTTCCTCTTTCAGATGAATATCTAACAGGTGAGAGTGCCTCTTGTTTATTTCACTTTTTTCAAAAACAGATTGGATGCTTTTCTTAACAAACTCGGTGTTCTTTGAGTAGATCCCATTCGTTCGATCTACCCTTAGCTTGATTTTGCCTAGCTCGGAACCCATATTCTCAAGAGCTTCTCTTCTCCGCTTTCTGTCCGACTCCTGCTTTTTCTTGCTCAGGACAATTAATGCCCTAGCCTCGAGCTCCCTTTCTCCCGTGAGAGAACCTGACAATTTTCTCATACACAGCCAGATAATCACCTTCACTTGCACCCTCCAGGGAAATTGACTTGAACTAGCTGTCGGAGACAGATCTTACGAGCTCCTTTGTCTTCTCAGTCATCTTGACGGCTCCGATGAAGTCAATGTGATAGTCCTTTGCAAGAAGGATGGCAACCTCGGAGTCAATCGAGTTCCTGTCGCTCACCATGATCATCTTCTGAACGTTCAGTCGCTTCCTGATTTTCTCGAGGTTCTCAAGCGCCATTTTTGGATCCACCATGTTCCTATCGTGAGGAGTGTGGAAGAGAAGCATTCCCTTCTTTGCATCTACGTCGAGTTCAATGTTGACTTGCTTCTTGTCTGGCTTTTGATCGCGGGAGTAACCCCGCCGGAGTATGTCGGATTCTTCGTAGGCTCCCTCAAAATACAGGCGGGCTGAATCGAAGTGGATCAGTTCAGGTTTTATCCTGTACTACGACATTATCTTCAGAGCGACGTCGGCTTCTATGTTCTCAATCTCCGGGTAGATCGAATCAAGAGCTCTGCCGAGCCTGTCGTCGTTTACCTCGTCCGAGATATTCCGCACGTCTCCTTCAACCCGTACCTCCCTGCCCATCTCTCGGTGTGAACTAGAGGAGTTGGAGATGTCGGTCTGTTCATGACGAGGCCCTTGATTGCTTGTCCGTTTGTCAGATGATTGCCCTCCCTCTCCATCGGGGCGTACGAATCTATGATCTTCGCGATTCCTACTCCGTCGAGTACAGGTTTGAGTAGAGCGATGTTCCCGATATTTTTCGTCTTTGCGGATAGAATTTTTGCGCTGTTATTCTTCGACTTTGGTCTCAAATCTGTGTCGCAATTGACTGGGTGGAATTCCGTCCAAATGGCCTTTGCGATTCCACAGAGACCTCAAAAATTCTCTGGCAGCCTAAATGACCAAAATTGTTGGTCTCTTGATGCGAATTACGGGTTTTTATCAGATGGGAACTTGACTTTTCGTGGCAACTATGACAACACAAAATACAAATGGGTAATCAAATATTTCACTTCGCAAGTCATCTTTAGCCCTCAGGATCCACTACAAATCTTTCGTGCGATAAATAAATTCTCCACAATCACGGAATGCTAAGAGTGACGGTCGTTATCTCAGCTGCTTTTATTTGGAAGTTTACCGTTGTATTGTGGCCATTGTAACTTGCTACGATCGTGTAGCTGCCGGTCGGGAGGGTGTAACCGGTGGAATAGCCTCCGGTCACATTCGTGGGCCTGTAAAGATATATGTTGTACGGACCACCAGTTATGGTGATGTTGGCATTTGCGGCCGGCGAACCGTTGTAATTGACCTGGACCGACAGCCCGCCATCAGGGGTAAGGAAAACGCTCGTGTCGCTACACGTTGTAACGTTCACAAGCTCGCTATCGTAGATCACTCCCGGTGAGGCGTAAGCTGTCACATTGTATGTTCCCGGCTTCAATATGTATCCTGTGTTGAATAGTCCAGTTGTCGTGTTAGCGCTGTAGATTTCTCTAGAGCCAAAATACACTGTCACGTTAGCAGTCATCGGCAGATTGCCGTCTCGGTTGAGTACCTCTCCGCTTATTCCCCCAAAGCCGTTTGTGCAGTTCATCACTGTGAGTCTAAAAGTCGTGGAGTTGGACACTGGTGGCAGATAGTAGCCCGGGACTTTCGTCTTGGCTGTTACTCGTATTGTATAGTTCCCAAGCCCCACGCCTGATGGAAGGTGTAACGTGAGAATGGAGTACAGTGATGCAGGATTCGGAGCAAACGTGGCTGAACTACCTGCGGGAAGCCCGGTGAGAGTCAAGTCAGCTGGTGGCAATTCAACGCCGGACGAGGGATTGCATATGAAGCCGATGCTTGAGTCATAAACTGTTTGACAGCTGGAAAGGGCGAATGGTATCTGCAGTGAAGAGTTTGATTCAGTAGAATAGGACTTGCTGGGCGTGGTTATGTTGAGCCTGAACAGTTTGTATGAAGAGCTGAATACTGTTACTGGTATGGTGTAGTTTAGTGGTACTGTGCCAGTGTTTATGGCTATGAAGTTGACATTGTAGTTTCCAGGAACTGACCCCGCGGTCCACTTGAACGTCGCAATTCCGGAACGATTGGTAATCGCTTGCGAGGTGATGGTTCCAGAAGTTGTCGATGCGAGTATCGGGACACTTCCTGGTTGAGTCCCTCCCGGCCACAACAACTGGAAGTACAGGTTGACGCTCTGGTTTGCTCTAATGGCTTGCTCGAATCCAGCGGGCCCAAATCCGTAGAAATAGAAAAAGTAGCGGTCGTAGACGTCATCCACGACCGGTTTTCCGACCAAGCACACAGGGCTGTCTGACGGTTCAAGGTAGTAGCCTGGTTTGGTAGCGTTGACAAAGTAACAACCTGCTGGCAAAAGCGGCGTCACGTAATATCCAGTGTCGTTGCTGGTTACGGTAGCTATCGGCTCTCCTCCGAGCGTAGCGCTCAATGTTATCACGGCATTTCTTATGGGCAGACCGGTTATGTTCGAGCCGTAGGTGTGATAGAACTCCACCTTCCCCTCCAAGCTGGCCGGTGGTGGAGGAGGCGGAGGATTGCTGTACTCGAAGGCGTAGACCGCTCTAGCCTGCGTTGGACCCGCGAGCTCAAAAGTTGCGCTGGATGAGTTAAACTGCTGATAGTAATTATTTGCGCCGACCTCCGAGTAGACGTTCCAGGCCACGAATCCATACGTTCCGGTAGCATTGGTGAATTTGGCCGGAGCGATCAGTGTCACCGGTTCGAAAAGCGCGCTATAATTGTCCGAAGCCGAAACGTTCGCGTTTATCTCCGGTATGTTTGCCGTCTCATCAACCAAGGAGTACAGCGCCACAGGGAAGTTTATGGCACTGGAACACTGGTTGTACTGACAGGGAAGCACATTTGAAACGTCGGTGGAGTATGTGACGACTCCGTCACGCATGAGTTGCTTCAGCGTCGTGGATTTTACATTTTGGAAATATTGCTGCAGAAACTCTGCATAGAATTTGCCCGTTACGAGGGAAACTGCGCCAGAATTAGAATCATATCCGGAGCTGATATTACCTTTAACACCTATGCACCTCAAGAAAAAGGCACTGCAGTCTGCATTCGACAGATTGAGGCTGGGTGTCATTATATTTCCTAAAACGCCAGCTTGTCCGAGATCGAACATTGGTACCGCACTGTAGACACCCCAGCAGATCGAAGGATTTCCAGGTGGAAAGCACAAATTCGATCCCTGAGGCAAGTTATTGCCGTAACCGCTGCCAGTGAAAGCGCCATCACAGCTTACTTCGTCGGAACTAATCGTGCATGACACCGAGCCACCGGTACATGTCACCGATTCGTCGATACCAATTGTGCACCCGGGAGGAACTCCCGAGGAGTTGCTGAGAGGCGTTAAACCCGAACTGGTGAGCGCTGGATCTCCAGTCGAAAACGAGAATTCCATTGGAGCGTAATAGAACCAGTACACCAAATTCAAATAGTAACTATAGGGCGACGTAGAGTTGAAGTAAGGATCTGAGGGATTTAGCGGAAGGTTGCCGTATGTGGCATCAAGCACGGGATCTTTGGCAGTGTCGTTCGCAACGGTCAAGTTTTCATATATTTGCCCTGGAAGATACACGGGCGCGCGAACAAAGAACGAGTCGAGCGCGGAACCCAGAGCACCGCTTGCGTATCCAGCTAGCACAAAGACAGTTTGGCCAGGATTCCACACGTTCTTGTAGGTAAGTGTGAGGCCGCCAATTTTGACTGCGTAATTATAAGTCGAGTTACCAGCCAACGGAATTGCGAGTTTCTGGTATGAGGCCAAGGACGAACCTCCTCCGCCTGCCACAAGCGCAACAAAAGAAGCGTTGTCAACCAGAGAGAAGTTTGCCGCGTCGGCGTACTCGAACCTGTAGTATTGTTTGGCCATCTGGACGAATTGGGGATTTTCTGTCAACGCGCTTGCGGGGGAGACGAGCGCAAACTCAGTCTTACCTGTATGGATGATCGAGTCTGGGAACGGCGTGGATGAGGTGGTCGTATGTTGTGAGCCGGTACGATTGAAGTAAGTAGTGCTAATTATCAGAGCGGAGGCGACCACTAGGATAAGTATGATGATAGAAATGATGTAAATCGACTTTCGAGAAATTGACCATTTCATCAATTACACGCCCAGACCTAATTGGAAGAATTGACTCGTGCTCAACTGTTTCTATGATTTGATTATTGAAAGCAACTTGAGCTCATAGCCGTATGAGGTTGTGCTCATGTTTCTGTCAAAGACCGCTGGTGCTCATGACGCCGCCCGAGTTCGCGTCAACGATCAGGACGATGCTCTTTCCTTCGTGGTTGTATCTTATGTACCAGATCGGCGCGTGGAGAAGCTCTCCATTGGTCACGTCTACTTCCGTCGCAATCTTCTCAATGGTGTGGTGCTTGTGCATGTCGTGCGCTTTCTGGTACTGCAACTCCTTGACGAGCGTCTTCGCATCAAACTTTGCCTGCTCTTCACCCACGTCTCCGTTGAGCACTTTCAACCCCTTCGGCAGTTTCGATACGTCGAAGAGCGCTCTATCAGCCAAAGCGAATTGATACCCCTTGGGCTGGTACTCGGCCTTTAATGCTTTGACTGCGACCACGGGAAAATCGTAATTGTCGTCCACTTCTGCTGTCTTGTTGATGACCTGACCGCCGCCAATATTTATGGACTGACCGCCACCACCAAATTGGTTCCCTTGAGTCTCCCCCCACATGAATGTGACTGTGGTTGAAGCAGAAGCAGGAATGAGCCAGTATGGGACCATGCTGAGCGTAGCCTCCTCGAGCTTTGATTTCTCCTGCATGTGCTTGTGGAACATTCCTCGATCCATGACTTCATGCACTTTCTGGAGTACTTGATCACGTTCTGCGAGCCTGATCTGGAGAATCGTGTGCTTCTGCACCGTGCTCCAGCCTTCACGCCCTAACGTGACACTGCCACCGCAGTACTCGCATGAAATTACTGCTTCGCCGAACTTGGGAGTTATTGGGGCGCCGCAGCCCGGACACTTCAGCTGGATGACTTCGCCTGATGCGATTGTAGTGTTTGGTTGTAAAGGCACTGGTTGTTTAGCCCCTGCCGCGGATGCAACTGGCTTCATCGGAGAGCCGCACTTGGAACAGAAACCTGCGTCGTCTGGCATCTGAGCGCCGCACTTCATGCAGTACATGGTTGTGAAACATACGGTGGGGATTTATAAATTACACCGAAGTGTCGCGAATGTGAAAGAGAGATTTAGCTTCTGACAAAAGTAGAGTCAATGGCAAACGAAAACTCTGTATCAAGGCTGTTTCAGAGCTGGCCGTACATCATTTCAAGTTTCGTGTCTTACCTGACTGCTCGATGGCGTGACCGTTTTGTCCTCAGTTGCGACTTTTATGATTACAGGAAGAAAGAGTAAGCGCCTTGCGACCCCGGAGCTGGCTTAACTTTGGTGGCTATTCATCGAGCCAGAGTAATTTTCAAAATGGTCTGCTCGTTCTGGCATTCTTCGTCCATCTTCCCCAGTCTGCGTCTGCACAGGTTACAAACGTGTATCCAGAAGCATCATTTGTCAGCAACTCACTGGGCTGGAGAGTGAACTATCAAATTATCATACAGGAAAATCAATGCTTCCCATCAAGCTGCCCGATACCATCTCCTTACTTCTACGTTGACTTTCCATCCAGCATAGCAACATACACGTTTACAGAATTAGTTGGTGGCACGTCGATAACTGCAACTACCACAGGTGGGGTAACCAGTTACACGACTAATGGAGCAACAACCACACTCGCAGTGGCCCAGTTACTGTCCTAGTGTCTGTGCGAAAGTCTTGCTTCATCGCAACGCTTTAGAGCCTATCCGAGAATTCCAGCTTGTGATACGTTATCCATGCGCCTGCGAAGTAAAACATTGCAACGTAATTCTCCTTCTTTTTCTCCCATCTGATCAGCAAGCGCCTAAATCTGTTCATCCATGAGTGAGTCCTTTCGACAACCCATCTCCTCGCCCTATAACCTGGAATCCTTTCTCTCTTGGTCTGCTCGTTCTGGCATTCTTC
>JAKBSX010000169.1 GCA_021844725.1 Actinomycetes bacterium
ATGAGGATCAAATGGAGGCATGTGTGCAACCACGAAGGTAACATTTGCAGTATCAAGGCTCAAAACGCTCACAAGCCAGTTGTACTGTTCCTGGTTGGGAACCTGATAACGGTCAGAAGATAGCAAACCACCATGGGAGTTGTCCAGAACGATAAATTCAGCATTGCCGTACGTGAACGTGTAATGGGTGGGACCGAATATCTTGGCAAAGAATCGGTTTTCAGGGTTGGCACCCTGACTGATTTCATGATTGCCGACTGTGAGGTGATATGGTATACCGGAACTATTCATCACATTGCTCAAGAAACGAAGATTTGCCAGTGTGCCGGAGTTGACCATGTCCCCCTGCGTCATGATAAAGGAAGGGACAGCCTGCTGCGGCAACTGTTTCATCTGACTGAAGATTGCGTGAAGTGCCACATCGCCGGTAGAATTAGGATTGCTTGCGACGAGATGCGCATCATCTATTGAGAGGAAGGTGAATCCGTTGTTAGAAAAACTTGAAGGAGACTCGGCAAATTGCAGCCATTTAGGATTCTGCGGTATGGGAACATACGGAGGCACTACCAGTGGCCGTGGAGAGTAAAGGGCTGAAAGATCGCTTACGAACAGATGACCAGTGAGCGTCTTAGCAGGGTTGATTATCAGGAAATCAAGGAAATAGGTGTTGAGCGGAAACTGAAGGGCCGGGGAAAGATTGGCTATTATCAGCCGCCATCCGTTGAATGTGATATATGTGGGGTAGAAAACAGCGAGCTGCCCGTTGGATTGGGCATAGCCCTCCGCGAACCAGAGACCGCTTCCATCTCCTTTTATCCATATCCCCACACTTGTTGGTTTCTTTACTGTTCCTGGTGGTGGCATGTAGACGTTCGGAATGGGGAAGAAGACAAACTGCTTAACACCTGTTCCTGCAGGTATTGAGTAATTTATTTCCATCGATCCGGCGGAGGATGGTACCCTCTTAACAGTTGTGTTCAGGCCTATGTTGCCCGTCGTGCCCTCTGTGAGGAATGTAGACCAGTTGGAGACGTCCGTCATTGTATCCACGACCTGAACAATTTGACCAACAGCAACGCTGGCAGAACCAGTTGCGCTTCCAGCCTCAGCCGTGACATTGACCAGCCCAACTCCGCTTCCAGAAGTGAATATCCCGGTTGCAGTAACGGTTCCAAGACTCGCGTTGTTAACAGCCCAGTCAACAGATCCATTTGGCAATATAACGCTGCCACCATTGAGTGAGATTCCAAGTGCATGCAATTGTAGTGATTGATCAGCAGAAAGATTTGCTTCACTTGGAGTGACGATAACGGAAGCGAGCCTGTTGACAACAGTGATAGGGACTGACTCAACAATGCCGTTCGACGTTGTAGCTATGAGTCTCCCGTGTCCTGAGAAGCCGGCTGCGGTCAGCTCATTTCCAGAAATTGTGGCGAGCCGGGACGGGCTGACACTGAGAGAAACTGAACTGGAAGAAGGATTGCCGAGGCTGTCAAGGGAATATGCGGAAACCGGAATAGTTGTTCCATCCAGCACTGTAAGCGGTTTATTGCCGTTGACCACTACTGAAGTCGCGGAGCCAGGAAACAATTCAGTGGTACGCACAAATATGCCCACTGCAACTGGCCGTTGAGATCCGTCAGAGGGAGAATTCATTACAGAAACATTCGGATTACCAGGAATCCTGGCAACCAATTCGCTCGATCCACCGCCATCGAACATCATCGCATTATATGCGCCAAGCTGAATCAGATATGCTGCCACTTCCGGATAAGTTACGCCAAGGCTCAGAGCAGGCTGTATACCGTCGAATACAACAAAGAACACGTGTTTCCCGTTTTTGCTTATTCCCACGGCGGTCCTTGCAGTGTTTGTCAAAGGCGTTGACGGCGTTGGCACGATCCTGCCGTTACGAACTACAATTGCCTGCCCGCCCACAGCTTGGTAGAAATTATTGAAAGGAGAAAGTTTCCATCCTATATTGACAATATTGCCCTTTTGCAGATTATCTGATATCCAGCTGTTTGAAGCCACACTCTGACCAATCAATACAGCCCCGCTTGTCAGGGGAGGCACAGTGGTTGCGTCAGTCAAAACACTGGTAACTACATATGCGTGCGGCTGACCTGCCACGCCTTGCAGATAGGCCACAGAGTGACCCTTCACCGTCAGTGCCCCGCCATACGCCGGCGTGAACATAACCAGACCGTTACTGAGTATGTTGATGGACGAGAGTCCAAAGTTACTGGAATCGTTCATGTCAGTGACATTGCCGGAGAAATCCTCATGCACGATTGCCGCGGTTCCATTTTTGAAAACACCAAACACACCATTATTGCAGTCGATGCAGTCGGCGACCGGGCTCTCGCGCAGAGTTCCATTGACGAGCAGCATATCCATTGGAGCTCCAGTCCCGTGAATAAGGAAATAACCTCCGTCGATTCCCCCAACTTCGCTGGAATTATTAGACATGGCCGTAAGTGTTGAATCACCACTGACTAGTGAGTTGTTGGAAAGAACTGGTGTGATTTCAACATTCGAATTTGAAGTGTTTATTGATAGAACGTTAGATCTTTCAGGTCCCTGAACCGTTTGGAACGCTTGAGTAAAATGGCTGACTCCAGAAGTTACAGTGAACTGCGAAGTATTTTGCTCGCTCACAACGAGCGGCCACCCTTGAGGCGTCTGGGGGAGCCATTGCGAGCCTTGTCCATTCTGGCTTACCGAATTTTGTGAAGCACTCATTTGCGATGTAGTCCCTGGATATATTTTCGATACTCCTGCGATATTCGCCATTGAATTAATCGTAGTTGAACTGTCATTCGTTGACGCCCCGTGGAACAGAGTCCCAGTGGGCAAAATCATGAACGTTGCGATGACAAGACAGACCAACACACTTACGAGTCCCAACGAGCTGCGACGTGGATTCAAACCCATCGATCTCCTCTACGGGCAATAATGAGCATGTTATTTAACCCTGCCTCATCGTGACACGGTGGGACAAGAATTCTGAGTGTTTCAATCTTTCAGTGTGGCGATGCCGCAATACATTTATTTCTGCATATTTCCAGATATTCTGCAGATATTACAGCAATACAGTAAGCCACTGGAGTGCGTCACTTGCATTGGACAGAGAGTCAATATCCAATGAACAAATTGGCAGAGATTTGCTAGTTTAATTGGCAAGCGTACATAGCATGACAGTGTGATGAAAAAAGAAATAGACACAGGCCATGGTTTTCCTACTCCTTTCACTTTCATGACTATAGCGTTCTATCGAGCCTACAAGAGAGAAATGACTGTAATAAGGCAGAAATTGCTCATGCGAATAGCAATCAAGAAATAACCAGGTCTGCATTTTGACTGCATGGTAGGGTATAAACAGAACATTTCGCCTTTAGATGAGATGCTGGAGCCCGTTAGGTTACATTTTCGGAGATTGCGTAAATACATATCACTGCTTCAGGTATTGAACGTCCTCGTCATACTATTCATTATTGGAAATCTGAATCAACAAACTACCTTCCTATTTGGGCTTGTTGCTCTGGCCATATCTGGATTGACGCAAGTGACAGTCTACTGGTTTATTCCCGGAACCAGAAGACCGTACACTTCTCAGGAAGCGTGAGATTGACAGACATTGCAGGATAGGAAACTATCCTCATCAGGATTTGTGGCAATTACGTTCAAGGCAAAGGTAGAAGCAATGAAAGCTGATGAGTCATTGAATCAAGTTTCGCTTGACCGAGAGACAAGTGCCATCTACTTGCATTTTGTGCGTCATTTGCTCGGATACCGGACCAGTCTATGTGTGGGGGACAAACTCAATAGACTGCCAAGAAAAAGATACAAATAAATAGAGTGCCCACAACAATGGAAGAATAGCACCAGCAAATGGCGTAGAAGAGCTTGCTTTGTTTAGCATGAATCTTATAGGAAAGTATTGCGATTACTCCAAGAATCAGGCCGATATTAGCATACCACTGCAGGAAGGACACTAGAACGTAATTCAAAAATACATCAGGTGATGGCAGTGAATAAAAGAGCACATTGAGGGCTATAACGTTGGTGAACGCTGTCACCCTACCAACGTAATGTTTTTCAGCAACTACCCCCACTATGATCATTGAAACAGGGGCGATAAATGCAGTGACTGACTTAGGTATAATCAAGAAAATCCAAGGAATGCCGAGGAATTGATTTACAAAATAGAACAAGCTTGAAAGAATATACAAAAGCATTTGATCTATAAGCATAAGCGAAAGCGATTAGATTCCCCCTTGGTGTTTTGGTGACATCCTCTCTGAAAAGTTGTGTTGTATCTCAATCCCCCGTTTTTCCACACGTATTCCGTCTTGATCTTGTTTTTCGTTGTCGCGAACTGATGTGTTTCTGTCAGATTTTGGTCGGAATGGTTGACAACATATTATAAACTTGGATATCATTTCATTTACTACGTCTGGCACTGAAAGGGGACAAGTTGGATCTTCAAATGTTCCGCTTTGGAACTTCGCTTACCATCCGCATCCTTCATGGTTGGAGAGTGTCGCAGCTGTAGCCAAGCCTGAACCTTGGGGAACTGGCTATAAAGTTTTAGAATTATACCTTCGGGCTAACTTCGAGATCGCAAAGAGAACTGGAAAGATTTATGAGAATAAGGAAAATGGTATGGCATTCTGGAGAGCTGGAAGTCTTCTTAATACCACGGCGGATCCTCTTTGGATAGTCTACAGGCGGAATCGACGTGATTTCCCGTCATGGGCCTTCAGAGAAGTAATGACCGGTGACACGCCGAATGGAGAGGATGCGAAGAAGTACGAAATCAAACATGAATTCCCTGAGTTTCATCGAGATTGGCTTATTCATTTTGAACAGACAGGTCTACAGCACATCCTGCGCGATTCAAGGAACGTAGAAAGACTTAGAAAGGTCTTTACTGATGCTTTGGGTGGCACATTCAACGAGCACTTAATTTTTCGTGCCATATATGGCGAGATACAGCTGAAGCGTAAAGAGGAAGCTGTATTGCCACAGTGGTACCACGGAGACTACAAATTCGTAATGCCACTTTTCCTTACCCAATCGCAAAAGGTAGACCTTACAGCAGCGCTCGAACCGGATGAGGCGCTGAGACGCTATGTCGTGAAAACTCTTCTTATGCCAAACTATGCTTATGCATATACTAGAGCTGTAGTTAAGAGCAGGGATATGTTCGCAGCTTGGATGCTGCTAGACGAGCGGGAACTGGAAGTCGCACCTATTGAGGATGAACTGGAGTAGCGAATGCGACACAGTATGCTTATCGAATCAGGGCACTATTTGACAAATTAAGAATATCTCGCCCAATCTTTCCCCTCGTCAGCAGTTCCCACATGGATTCATATTTAGGGTATCTTTGAGATTGACTCCTTTTGTGCCGTTGCTCCAGCTTAGATTTGAGCATAAGAGACTTGGTATATCGCTGGCGTGTACGATGAAACACCTATGTGTCTTGTTGGGATACTGAAAACTTTTCTGCCACAACACGAAAATACGAAATTCAAGATCGTCGTATGAACCCATATGCTAGACCAAAAAATGGTGCTTGCTTCACACTTTTTACATCAACAATTGCAAAGGAGTTCATCCTCTTTGCGAAGAGGTTGATTCCCATGACATGACCCATGGTGACGGGCGCTCCAAAACTGAGCCTCCATAGGACGGATGCCACGTAAAATTCCGATGCAAGACTAGTAGAATTTCTTTTGTTTGATACACCTTTCACCCCGATATGAAATGATGAAGATATAATGGGCCTCCTCTAAAGTCACATAATTCAGAGAACGACTACGATACTTCAGTGGTTATTGTATGCCATTTATCCTAGATTCCACCGATGAACCAGGAACTCTGAACAGATGCGAATTGCCAAATTCGTTCAAAATACGGATCCTTTTCTAACATTTAGTGGTTGTTTCACACCTTCGACAGAATCTCGAATTCGGGTTTGGAAGTCATAATACTCACAATAATTCGGAAAGAAGTGAGACTTCCAGCGATTGAGTCTGCAGGCTGAAGTCTTCGTTCTTCGGAGTGATTGGGAAGAAGAGGTGTAATGACTAACCACAAAGATTCAATATAGAAAAATGATACGAATTTCCCTATATCTACTGGGTTATCAAAGTCGCGCTTAATTCAAATCTTCTTGGTTGCCGCTCAGAGAAGTCTTTGAGAATCACGACAGTCTTCAAGCTTTTTCGGTTATTACAAGGTCGTGGAAATTCGGTCGCTGACGCTAGTCCGAGCATCATCGTTAGGCTGTTTGACTACACGCTTTAACTAAGTTACCATAGGAATGTCTTTATTTGAGACATACATTCAGAAGTTTCGATGGTTGTTCAAATTCTCAAAGTGCTCCCTTACCCTGATGCAAGTGATCCATCTCTTCTTATTCAGATAAGGATCGACTACCAACCTAGTTATAGAATTCTCCTTGGGATATTTGGCACTGTAAGCACGCAAGATGAAAAGCGACTGGCGACTTTGGAACCAATGCTAGATGATCAGTGCAAATTTGAAGATATCCTGCAGCCTTGGGGTCGTTCTTCATCATCCGGAACACTATCTAGAACTCTTTCGTATA
>JAKBSX010000170.1 GCA_021844725.1 Actinomycetes bacterium
GTATTGAGGTACACCCCACCATCGTGGCCAATATTAGTGCAATGCTACAGGTCGGAAAATCCGTTTCCGAAGTCACCGTTTCAGCGAGCACAGCCCAAGTTCAAACCTCGACACCAGAGATCTCTGCTGAACTTGCTACTAGTCAGGTTGCAACATTACCGATGAATGGAAGGAACTATCAGACGCTGGCGGCCCTCATGCCAGGCACTGTCAATACCGCGCCAGATACACAAATGGGACAAGGTGGATTCACGACTAATAATGTGATGTCAGTCAATGGGATGGGGACAACAGGAACGTTTTACACGGTTGATGGAATTTGGAATGAAAACACCGGTAATTTCAGCCAGACATCGGTTACGCCACCGCCTGAGACAATACAAGAGGTACGCCTTCTTCAAAATAATTACAGCACCCAGTATAACTTCATGGGAGCTAATGTCGTAGTTGTTCAGACAAAGAGTGGAACAAACACTTTTCATGGTGGAGCTTACGAATTTTTCCGAAATAATGTCCTGAATGCACGTAACTACTTTAGTAAGATAGTTCCAACGCTTCGGCAAAATATATTCGGATTTACCCTTGGCGGTCCAGTGGTAGTTCCTCGCGTGTACAACACAAAGCGTGACAAGACATTCTTCTTTTGGAGTGAGCAATGGAGCCGAGTAAATAGTGGGTCGGTGATTATTGGCGCAACTGCAACGAGCGCCGAGCGCAGTGGAGATTTTAGTTCGGTTGCAACACCGATCATCGATCCTTCGACGAATCAGCCTTTTCCCAACAACAAGATACCGCAGAATAGGTTAGTTCCTCAGGCGGTTGCGCTCATGAAGGCATCTGCGCCACTTCCGAATAATCTAAGTGGAGGATTTGATAATTACCTCAATACGGACTCTCTAATCAACAATCAACGTAACGATCTGATAAAGATTACTCATGATTTCACTCAGAACTATCGTCTAATGTGGGAGTACATCGCTGAACACGCCATTAGTTTGTACCCAAACAACACCTTTCTTGGACCATTCAACACAATTAAGACACATGTGACGTGGCCGGACTATCTTATGCAGGTTCAGTTCACAGCCATGATCACGCGCACGATGTTAAATGTTGCTAGTGTCGCAATGAATCATCGCATTGTGAGCCTCACCCAGCAGGGAATTTCATTACTGAGCCAAGTTCCATCGTACTCACAGGCTGTTCCGTTCACAGGCGGTGTTGGTTCGGACCGCTTGCCCATGGTTACCTTTGACGGCGGCTGGGGTAGTTTCGGAAGTTCTACGTTTCTTCCGCTCATCAATAATTCCAATCTCGATTTGACGATTTCAGACGACTGGAGTTGGCTTATCGGAAAGCATTACCTTCAGGCTGGGCTGAATGATTATTACGGGCTTAAGCGTCAGACTACTTCGGCGCCTAGCAATGGTCAATGGCTTTTCTCAGGGCAGTTTACAGGCAATCCGATAGCTGATTATCTACTTGGATACGCGGCTACTCTTCAGCAGACAAGTTCTGAGTTGAGGCCGTATCTTTATTATCCAGTATTTTCTCCTTACGTCCAGGATACCTGGAAGGAGACACCCCGCCTTACCTGGTCCGCAGGACTCCGCTACTTTTGGGAACCAGCCCCACACGTTCCACAAGGCACGATGTCGATCTTCGTTCCGAGTGCATTCATCGCCGCAAATGCTCCGATAGTAAACGCAAACGGAACAGTCACCCCGACAAATTCTTACAATCCAACCAACGGACTGGTAGTGAATGGCGTCAATGGAGTGCCGCTCAACTTCGCCAGCGTTCATAATAGTTATCTGGCCCCATCAATAGGATTTGCTTTAGACGTGCGTGGCGACGGACATACATCGCTGCGTGGAGGATATGGCGTTGCAATTACACGCATCGCGACGGCGTACAATTGTGGACAAACTTGTTCTTCGAATCCACCCTTTCAAAATAGCATCACCTTAGTCACACCACGCTTCCCTAACTCAATTGGAGCCGCGCAAAAGCCGAAAGCTGCACCAGCCCTCGCAAGTGAAGTTCCTGATCTGCAGCCAGCTCAGATTCAGACATTTAGTCTAAGTCTGCAGCATCAATTCGGCGGTAGCTGGTTAGCGACTGTTGCCGGGGCTGGTAATATTGGACGGCATCTAGGAATGAATCTCAATTTTAATCAGCCGCTTCCTGATGGCAACTATGATTTTAATCCTGTTATCAATGCCGGCAAGACATTCACATACCTGTATGGTCCATATCAAGGATATGCGTCCATTACAACCAGCACATCGGAAGGAGTGTTTTGGTGGGACGGACTTGAGTTGAGCCTCGCACATCCAATGAGCCACGGACTTGCCTTGACTGCAGCTTATACCTGGCAGCACGCTTTAACTAACACGGGAGGTCCGCCAGGTAATCAGGGTGGCACTTCATTGATTGCAGGAGGATCCTCGCAGGATTCCTATAATCTTCGAAAGAACTATGGAAACGCAACAACGAATATTCCACAAGTGTTTTCGTCAAGCATCATTTGGTCGCTACCGTGGCTTAAGACTGCGACGGGGGTCAGGGGAGCGATTCTACGGGGCTGGCAGCTTTCAGATATTACTGCGATCCAAACGGGAGCGTCTCTTAATCCGGCTCTTAGTATCGCGACTGAAGGTTTAGCGACTAGACCAGATTATACTGGGAAATCAATTCACGGGACAAAGACGGCAGCGCAATGGTTTAATGTTAACGCGTTTGCACAGCCAAAGGCCGGATATTTCGGCAATGCAGCACCCGGTTCTATTCTCGGCCCTGGAGTGATTGATTTCGATATGGCACTGTACAAGACTTTTGCATTGCCCGGAGATGAAAGTTTGCAGTTCCGGGCTGAGATGTTCAATATTGCAAATCACACAAACTTCGCCGCAGTCTCTACTACTTTCGGTACTGGAAACTATGGACATGTACTTAGTGCTCGCGACCCTCGTGTCGGAGAATTTGCTTTGCAATATAGTTTTTAGTATCAATCATCGGATCTAAGCCATTTGTCTTTGAGGCAGACAGCTTCCAGGATTTGCTCCAAGGGGTGCTGGCTTAAAGAGAGGAACAGGGGCTTTGGGGGGGGCTAATGGAAGCCAAGGCTGATTCAAATTTTCGAAATGTCGAGGGTTAAGCGTTTCGGCAGACTGCATCGCTTGGCGACTTTCGGTCGCATTAAAATGTAAAAGGTTTTCAGCTGATAGTCGCTTAGATGGAGAGAACATGGTAAAGAGACGGTTTGGAATGAGCCGCTCTGTCGGGTTATAGGGAGCCATTGCAAGTTGGATCGGGTGCGCTTTATGGAACCACAACTGAGTGCGATCCAGAAGGAGATGATCTCCATGAGATCGGTGTAAGACGTCCGCCTTCTGCGGATCAATCCAACATTGGGCATTTCGGTGCTATGCAAATGGTTGCTCGTCATCCCGCTAGATGTGCGTAGTTGAATATGCTCTGAGGAATGCGACCTAAATGTTATGCGATAACTGGGGAGGGACGATGAAACATTTGACTCGATCGGAGTTCTTACGAGGCTCTGCGGCGATTGTTGGGGCTTCAATACTTCCATCTTCGCTTCAAGCTTCTACGGAGACAAGGACATCATCATCGTCGCAAGCCACCGAGAGGAGGGGTAAATGGCCCAATGTACTTTTAGTGATCGCAGACGAATGGCGCGCCCAAGCGTTTCGGTATCGAGGGGATCCAAATGCGCCAACTGGAGCACTCGATGATTTCGCGCGGCAAAGCGTGGACTTCCGGAACGCCGTTTCCGGCACGCCTCTATGTTGCCCGGCGCGTGCCAGCCTGATGACCGGTCAGTATCCTTTAACTCACAAGGTTCTTCTCAATGATGTCACCCTGAAGCCAAATGGGCCAACATTGGGAGAAATGTTTGCTGGTGCTGGATACCGTACCGGCTATATTGGGAAATGGCATTTGCACGGCAGTCCTGATGGGCATTGGGAACGTCGGCTCGCATATGTGCCACCTAAAGATCGGTTTGGTTTTATGTACTGGAAAGCGGCTGAATGCGACCACAATTACGTGCATTCGCACTATTACGAAGGATATGACCATACCAGGAAATATTGGAATGGGTACGATGCGATCGCACAGACACAAGATGCGCAGTCGTTTATTCAGGCGAATGCCCGTAAGGGAGATCCCTATTTCCTTGTTCTTTCATACGGACCTCCCCATTTTCCATATATGGCGCCAACTGATTACAAGCTCCGTTGGGACAACCGGGAGATTAGACTTCGGCCGAATGTGCCGTCAATCGAGCGCGATAACGCGGTGAAAGATCTGCGTGGTTACTATGCAGCTATTAATGTTTTAGACGATTGCTTTGGACGACTCATGCAAACTCTGGACGCGACGGGAACAGCAGAGGACACCATCGTAATATTCCAGGCCGATCATGGGGAAATGGGTTACTCGCAAGGACTTCAATACAAGTCGGTTCCTTGGGAAGAAGCCATTCGCATTCCATGCATGCTTCGGTACCCTCGGAAGTACGGTCGTCAGGGGAGGACAATTGACGTTCCACTTGCAATGCCAGACATCATGCCAACTTTGCTACGAATAGCCGGGATTTCTGTCCCAGGCAGTGTTGAAGGTTTTGACTGGTCACCTGTACTTCGAGGCGAGATTGCAGCTGACGCGCCGAGATCCACCTTTCTCAACATGCCTGTATCTTCGGGAGATATACGAAGAGAAGGCTTCGCAGAGTATCGCGGTGTTCGCACGCAAAGATATACGTATGTTCGATCGATTAGAGGGCCGTGGCTTTTATATGACAACGAGAAGGATCCATACCAGGTGAAGAATCTTGTAGCAACCTCGGGCATGAAGCAAACAATTCTTGGCCTAGAGCGAGAGCTTGCTGACTGGCTGCGCAGGCGGGGCGATACTTTTATGCCGGGCGTCAATTATCTTGAGGAAGATCACCTCACTCATTATCTGCCTGCGCGGGTGCCGATACACCCTGTATCAGATCCGAACAGTCAATGGAAATCAACGTTGGCAGAAGGGGATTCCGATACGCTTGCCTCGTACCCAGACGACATGAAGGTTCTCAGTGAAACTATGGTGTTGCAGGAAAACGAGAACTAATTATGGGCACTACATAAGAAAAGTGTCGTCGTCAAGATATTACATTTGCTATGTGCAGATCCCATGCGCTTGGCGAACACCACCGCAATAGTTCCAACAAGAGACTAGCAGGGCTGTTCTGACTTCTACACTTGATAGATTTGCCCTCGGCCCTCCTACAGAGATTGAAGAGCCCCAGTCTTATCAAGAACATTCAATACGCGGTACGCGCGAAAGGCGCGGGACAACCACCCTCAACAACCAACTTCCCGCTCTAATCCAGAGAGGCTATAGAAAGCATATCATTATATATATCAATGACCTACATGGGCAATAATATACTTGACAGACTACGCTAATTATTATATTCTGGTTTTGCTATGGAACAGATTAAGACCTTACAGCAAGCGATTCTGCACTTTAGCGACTATGAGAACTGCCGTCAGTTCATGGTTTTCATGCGCTGGCCTGACGGAATCGTAAAGTGCCCGTATTGCGGAGCAACCAAGGTCACTTGGATGCCGAACGCCAAGCAGTACCGCTGCTATGGGGATCACGACAAGCAGAAGTTCTCGCTCAAGATCGGGACTGTTTTAGAGGATTCCCCGATTGGGCTGGAGAAGTGGCTTCCCGCTATTTGGCTGCTTTGCAACTCGAAAAACGGAATCAGCAGCTACGAGCTGCATCGCGCTTTGGGAGTGACCCAGAAGACCGCCTGGTTCATGCTGCATCGCATCCGGCTGGCGATGGAATCCCAGACCTTTACGAAGCTCGGCGGGGGCGGCCCTGTGGAGATTGACGAATCGCATATCGGGCCGAATCCGCGCAAGATGCACACTGACCGACTGGCAAAGCGGAAGCTCGCTTCTAGGGGGCAGATGGGAACCGCTGTGATGGGAATGCTAGACCGGGAACTACGGCAGGTTCGGGCAAAGGTTGTTCCCAATGTGCGCCGCGAAACCTTGCAGAACGAGATTTTGACCCACATCGAAAAGAAGTCCACCATCTACACCGATGGATGGGTAGGCTATGACAGGCTCAAAGCGCAAGAGTTCATCCATGAGACCGTCAATCACGTTGAAGAATATGTGCGCGGGAATGTCCACACCCAGGGAATCGAGAATTTTTGGTCTTTGTTGAAACGGGGACTGCGCGGAACCTACGTTGCTGTAGAGCCATTCCATTTGGATCGCTACGTTACCGAGCAGGTTTTTCGGTACAATAACCGCGCAACCAAAGACAATCCGTTGAACGATGCAGATCGTTTCGTGCTGGCAGCATCGCAAATTCAGGGCAAGAAATTGACCTATGCAGAACTGACCGGCAAGGTGGGAGAAACGCCGAGTCGGTAACGCGCGTTGGATTAAGCGCGGTTTTTGGGTAAAGCGCCAGCGACGCGGGAAACGGAAGTCTTAGACGTTCGTTTGGCTTCGCGTTCCGCGTCCAGTTTCTCTTT
>JAKBSX010000171.1 GCA_021844725.1 Actinomycetes bacterium
GTATCATGTACCTTCAGATGGATAGTGCCACGAATCCTGTAATGGGCCATTGTATTTTGAATCACGCCGTTGTCGTAAAGTAGCAAATATTTGTCAATTTGGGACATTTTATATTCAGACTCCAAGAAATGTATCAAACTGTTCGGGTACCTAGTCATGTGCATCTACCCAATTGTGCTTGACAATTCATTAGGCTTCATGCCGAAATTACACTACATAGAGTGGAAATCGGTTAGGTGAGGGAATAGTTGATAAGCGTTTAGCGTACGTTTGGCTTTATCACAATGAAGAAGAATACCACAAAGTGGAACGTTACCGGCGACGGATTATCGATTCTCCAATTGGGATCTAGCCCCACAAAGGATGGGATAGTCTCTTTTATTCCAGCTGACGGGAGGGATATACACTTGACATATTACGTCAAAAGTGGTGAAATGAATTTTCATGTTACAGACCGTGATAAGACGCCAAATAAGGTCTGGGAGATTCCATCAGTTTCTGTGGATGAGATGGCGATGAAGGTTGCGAGGCGGTACAAACGTTTGATAGTCAAGTATCATCCAAATCAGAAAATGTACGTGCTTGGTCCTGAATCCAGATCCATGTTGTGTTCTTCCATTTCCGCTTTCTCAGCTAACCCTAAGGGGCAGAGTCATGACATTGACTTTCTGAAGATGGCTGAAGTCATCCTACGGGAACATGCAGGAAAGAAGGATCTCGACAAAGTGCGCATTAAGGATGCGTTGAGATTGGGGATATCTTTTGGTTTCAGTTTTTCGAAGACCCAGTCTTATATTGTAATTCCTCTTCGAGAGGGCTATTGCCTTCGTGTTAATACGAACCTCAGAAGCGGAATTTTCGGTGTTATGCCGATGTGGAAAGCAATAGATGCATGGATGCAGTATCTAGACAGTGAGGAGGTACTGGACATGATAATTGGTCCTGTTAAAGAATCACTGATGGAAAGAGTGAAAGTCTTAAAGGATGTAGCATCCCACAGCGGAGAGTAAACTAAAGTTGTCTTCCTCCGGACAGGAATACAGGTGTTCTTCATCTAAGAAAATTTCGTCCCTTTGGTCTGCTCAGACCGTTTTGTGAAGTGTCCGGACCACTGGAGAGTTTGCTATTGCTCTCTAAATCGTGTCTTCATATTACAGCAAATATATGACTAAGGTGGTCAACTACGAACTTTCGTGGTAATTGAAATTAACGATCTTACTCACAGGCTATCCCCACCTATATTTTCGCCTGACTTCTTCATCTGTTAGTTCTTCAACCAACGCCACCTCAGTGCTTGTCAACCCATATGCCCTGTAAATCATTAGATTTAAGACCTTTTCAATAGAAGCTATGGCTATTAGATGCGGCAAAATGGCGCTTGAAACTTTTGTGTATTCTTCGTCTAATTGCGTCAACTGAGAAGAGGTTAGCTTAACGCGGTTTTGAGAAAGAACCTTTTCTATTTCTCTCTTTCCCTCTTCTCTGCCTATCGATTTGCCTCTATCGAAATTGATAATTTTTGCTCGGTTCTTGAGCTGAGCGATTTCAACCCCCAAACCAACGGGTGACTTAATCCACTCGATAAATCTAGTCGCATTGCACCGAATTTCATTACGATGATTAATTGCCAATTCTACGACCTCAGGAATGACATGTTTCAATCTCCACACGTCACTGCATATGCTGTGGGTAGCAGAAAGAATATCATCCTCACCTGTTTCGGACCAATTCTCAAGTCGTTGTTTAATAAACTTTATGAATGCAGAAAAATCAATAATGCGATCTTCAATTCGACCATCGACTCCAGCTAAGCATGCAGGTATTGGCAATAATCGAAGCTGAGGTGCCTGAAATTGAGCGTAATCACTCTGCATGGTCAACGCACCAAAGTACTCACGATAAATGTGTGAAAGTAATTGAGAGTTTAGTATGGCCAAGATGACACGTATATCTGCTTTTGAATCCCAAACAAAATTGACATTTACCGCTGCAAAGTCTCCGTTGGAGTCCAGGCATGCTTCTGGATTAAGTGCTAGCTTGGCTATGATCAATTTAGTTTTGCTGAAGAGATCTAATCTCGCTGATGGAAGCGCCTTAGTACTGCGTTCGATGCATGGTGACTTGTATTCCCGATGTGCGTGAATCAAGGGCTCTACTCCCCACAGATTTTCATATCGATCGATAAGACCAGTGTTTAAAACCCGGAAGATGTTTGCATTGGGCTCATTTGGGTTGCAATCCATCAGTATGCTGCCAAAAATATCTGACTCAGCAGCGGTTGTTGAGGCTTGAACCTTTGCTACGCGCTCTAACCTTATACACTCTCTCGTGATTCTAGAAGTAAGCTCGACCGTTCTGGACAATAGAAAGCCCCATAAATACTCAGGAAAGTTTGTGAGGTATTCTTGTGGGAACTTCCCCTTAAAAGATGGAGCACCTTCCCGTGAGGAAATTTCCTCTACTGTGATAGCGTGTCCATTTAGTGGCATTTCGTTGGAGAATATCGTCACAACAGGATAAACTGCAGGATCGTCAAACACATCGGCTTGACTTGCATTTAGCACGCATTCAAGCCTTCTGTTCTTCGCCATGAATTCTCTGAGTGACTTTCCATACGGTGCCGATAGGAATTTATTTGGAGTTATGAGACCGCTCCGCCCGCCCTTTCTTACGATTCTTTGGCACAACTCAATGAAAGGGATGTAAAGATCAAATGCTCCGCTCGCTGCAAAGCGTTCTCGTATGAACTCCTTCTCTTCTGGATCCCCACTTTTGGCAAGGCGGAGCGCATTGACGTATGGTGGGTTACCCACAGAAGCGTCAAAGCCCGGATCATCTTTTAAGCGGCCTTCTTCTATGAATACTTCAGGAAACTCAAGTTCCCAATGGAAAAAGCGCTTCTCATTTGCTATGGAGAGGGCCTGCTTGAACCACTTTGTTGTTCTTTTCGCTTCCCAATTGCTGGGGTAGTCGAGTGCATATACTAAGTCATAGTAATCCTTCTTTGGTTCTCTCGATCCGCCGGCATGAGTTTCATTGCCGAAATGTACAGCCGTCCAGACATCGGCAATCGTATGTGTCTTCACATACTCGGGCAATTGTTTGAATTCTTCGAACAATTTCTCCTTCTTCTTGACCTCATCTATGGTGTCATCGCCAACTTTGTCGAGTTCCAGCATCTTTCCTATAAGTCTTTCGAGGAATATCTGTGATATGAACTTGGGAAGGTTTTGGCCACTCTTTTTTTGTTTTTTATGGATCTTAGTATCAGGGTAGTCCTTTAAGTCGGCCAGATACGCTCCTATCAGACTGTTACCCACCTTCAATCTGTGGTCCAGGAAACTAAGTGGCCTATCTTTGTCAATGGTTGAAAGCCATATACTCACTTTTGCTAATTCTACCGCCAGCTCATTGATATCTACACCGTAAACACAATGTCTAGCGACTTCTCGTTTCGCCCATTGCAAATCAAATTCAGTTCTAGCCACGATTCCAGCAGATTGATCCTCCTCTAGCGCCTGTACGAGATGCTCGGACAGGAAATTAATAGTCTCCACCAAGAAATGCCCACTACCCATAGCTGGATCGCATACCTTGATTTTGAGGAGTTCGACAAACTGTGGGCGCCTTTCTTGCCTAGCTTTGTCTCGAATGCTAGCAATAATTGGATTCAGCGTGTGTTCGACTATATACTTAACGATACTTTGGGGGGTGTAATATGATCCTGTAGATCGGCGTTCATGTCTGGTTGTTTCTAAATATAAATCGCCCTTCACGACTCTCTTGTCATCGCCAAAACTGGAAAGTTGAATCTTCCCTTTGTAAAGGGATACCGGAATCCATATCTCAAATCCTTTTTGTTTGACGGCAACCAAATCGGTTTCCGAATGAGACAATTGAAATTCCAGTAACCCCTCGTATATGCTCCCAAGATGACGAATTTCAAGCCCTGAGTAATCAACATTTGCATACTCACTCTTGTCTCGGATGTTCGCCGCTGTTCCCAATAAGTCTATGGCTTCTGCCAGGAATCTGTCTGATATGTCATATTTGTCTAAGAAATCAGAATAATGCAGAACACCTATTCTCGATGCAAATAGTCCTCCATTATAAGGTGGAATCCCTATAGACCTGCTGCCCTTGTCTATCAATCTGAAAAGATCCTTGAGGGCTGTCCATAAGCTCCTGGATTCCGTGGAAAATGGATTCGTGCCACGTGAAGAATCTCTAACCCTTTGACGAATTGATTCTAATGACATCTGTCTGTATGAATCATTGCTTAATGGCAGTAATCCCCGAGCTTCCGCGTAAAATATGAAGAGCAAACGATAAAGTAGAACAAAACAAGCTGCCCTAATAAGTGTTCGAACCTCATCTTTTGCTGGCTCAAGATTGTTGTCTGGCCATGATGCGAACCCTCTTGCCAATTCCAATAAGGCCAAATACGCTCTTTCTTTTAGCTCGTCTCCCACCAATTGTTCAAATCTAGTATTCTCTTCCTTGATTTGATCGAGGAAACACTTGCCGTTTGTGGCTACAAATGCCTCTTTACTAAATAGATTGAAGAAATATAGCCATTCTTCTTTCGAGTGGCGAATGGAAATATCGTATAAGTCAATTTCAAAATAGTGGTCAGTAGGTGCATCAAGATGGAGTAGTCGCCAGCGCCGACCGTCTGTCAATATGCCCCATTTCTTTTGCGAGTCTACCATGTAATCATAAACTTGTCTAACCGGGCTCCTTCTACCTCTTGAACGATCAAAATCGGTTCCGGGCGGCTTTGCGTCTCCAACCGCTATTGCCATCCTTAGGTCTTTGTTCAGCTTTGAGTTATGGTCTGGAAAGAAAATATAGTCAGGGGGTAAACCTGTGGGTAGAGTCTCATTTGATAGATAGTGAGGGTTCACGATAGCAAGGATCTTGTTCACAATTTCGTCCCTAATTTGCTCTTCGTTCCCCTGCTGCAACAAGGTTCCAGCGTTCTGGAATACCTGCTCGATCTTGTGAAGTAACTCACGATCTTCAAACGAATGTCGCCAATTATCATTTAATGGCAACCTATTTAGAAGATAATCGGAGGAGAATAACTGGTTCATCGTGACGCTCTGCAATCTGGAGTGTGGCATCTTGACCTCGCTTTTTGGTTACACAGTAATGGTAGACGAACTTAAGGATTCTTGTTCTCTCCCCTAAGGTCAGTTCGTCTGCCTCGCATGCTTAAGAGACTGATAGTATGTCGCGTCCAATGCCAAACTGCTTTTGACATTACTGATTTTACCGTTGGGTGATTTGCAAGATGGTCGTCGGCTGCAATGCTCAAGAACCGCATCGAGGATAAACGCCACTCATGAATGGCATATGCCGGAATAATCAGCCCAAAATGAAATCTTTTATCATTTTGGCAAATTCTTTGGGCTCCTCAAAGTGAGGGAAATGACTGCTGTTGTCGCAAAGGAGAACTCTTGTTCTTGGCCTTGCATGAACGTATGCCTGAATCTGATCCAGAGATGCAATGTAGTCATATCTTCCTTTGATAATCAGGGCGGCACAGGCTGGCAGCTCATTTGGCGTTTTCAGCGTCGAATTGAAAATTTCACCTTCTTCAATTAACCTCTTTTGATGGACTTCTGCTCTTTGCCACAACTCTGCTGGTAATGGGGACTTCTCCACCATTTCGTCAAAATAATTCCCGTTCACTCCGTGAATGTACAGGTTATTCCTCCTTTCTTTCAAGTTATTTGACTGGGTCAATTCTGCAAATTCTTTCCAAAGTTCTGATGTGAGTTTGGCTGGAATGGCAGCAGAGATGTCCAAACACTTCATTGCCAAGTCTTCAAGACCCAATGAGATGTATTCTAATGCGGTTCCCTTAAGCAATGACCTCACCGATGAGGCAAGGTCAAACATAGGGTTTTCGAACACTATCTTATTCACACGCTCCGGGTATCTCTTTGCATATATGAGAGTTAAATACCCTCCAAACGAGTGCCCTAGAAGATTGCACTTTGTGACGCCCATCTTTTTTTCTGATGTACTCTATGTCTTCAATAAGATCTGATAGCCCGAAGGGTTCACCTTCCATTAGCCTCTGAGATCTCAGGACACCACGCTGATCAAAGGCTATGAGTCTCAGCTTGTCTGATAAGAAGTCTCTTTGGTGAATTACGAAATCGTAAGCGCCAGTTCCTGGTCCACCGTGGACGTATATCAGAGTAGGATTTGACTCATCGCCAATGTCTTCATAAAACAATCTGCAATTGTCATTGCTCAATGATATTTCGCCTTCTTTAGGATTCGTGAGAACATAGCATACCAGGCGCATCATTCTTCCGGAGAAGCGTACGGTCTTCTGGTTCCGGGAATAAACCAGTAGATCGTCACTTGTGTCAATGCAGATATGGCCAGAACAACAAGCCCAAGTAGGAAAGTCGCTTGTTGACTCGGATTCCCAATAATGAGGAGTACGACAAGGACGTTCAATATCTGAAGCAATGATATGTATCTACGAAACCTCTGAAAATGTAATCTAACTGGCTCAAGCATCTCATCTAAAGGCGAAATG
>JAKBSX010000172.1 GCA_021844725.1 Actinomycetes bacterium
TGAAAGATAATTGGGGTGCTCTGTGTCCGCATTAACGCCTGGGATACCAAATGGACTTATGGCGATGTGATTGAAGTTGTCGGCAGTGCCGGTACCAGGTTGGATGAAGTAATGCTACCCAAGGTCCAGCACGCTTCCGATGTAAAGGCACTAGATTTGCTATTGACGCAAGTGGAAATAAATGCTGGGTTGCCTATTGGCCATATAGGGATAGAAGCTCAAATAGAGTCAACTTTGGGACTTATAAATGTTGAGGAGATATGCTCGGCTTCTCCCAGATTGGAGACAGTGGTTTTCGGTCCGGCAGATTTTGCCGCATCGATGGAGATGCCAGTGCTTACGGGCGGGGTAGAAATCTCTGAATACCCCGGCGACCACTTTCACTACGTATTTTCGAAGATTCTGATGGCTGGAAGAGCTAACGGTTTGCAGGTTATTGACGGTCCATATCTGAAAATTAAGGATCTGGACGGATTACGCAAGTATTGCCAGAGAACTGTGGCATTAGGGTATGACGGGAAATGGGCCCTGCATCCTGATCAGGTGACTGTGGTTAATGAGATTTATTCTCCTACACAAGAGCAGTTTGATCGGGCAAATCAGATACTGAACGCTTATAAAAATGCCACCGACGTTGAACTCAAGGGCGCGGTCATGTTTGGCGACGAAATGATTGACGAGGCAAGTCGTAAGATGGCTCTGAAATTTGTGGCAAGAGGCCAGAGGGCTGGGATGGCAGGGTCGTAGAGGTATAAATTTACGGCTTTCCTGGCGCTAGATAAGAAACGAAATCAGGCTGAGGCTGATACCAGCCCCAAAGGCAGTCAAATATATTGGATCGACCGACGATGATGAGGCGTTTACTATTGCTGCTATCACCTCAAGAGGTCCATTTTTGATGTGGGGTAGAAAATATTTCGGTACGGCCCAAAATAGCAACACCTCAAATGCTGAAAAGCCTATAAATGCAATTCCTATTTTTCGCAGAGTCTTACTTTTTTTGGCGGATATCATTAGGGCGCTCAAAAGAGTGGCTGCTGCGGCTACTAAAGATATTTTTATGATTGCGTTCAACTTTTGGTAGTAACTTTTCAGCGAAGGAATCGAAGAGCCACTGATCTGAAATCCAAAAGGAATTTGAGCTAAAGCCTGTTCCTCTGGAGAATTGCCAGGGGCAATAATTTGTGCAATTGCAGTGGACAGAGTTGGTCCTCCAACTTGGATTGGCCCATTCTGAAGCCCAAGAATGTGTTGCTGGATTTGAAGTGCGACATTTGCAAATTCAGCTTTTACACTCGGCTTAGTCAGAGCGCTATCTATTGCAGATGCTAGCTTGGGCTTAGGAATACTTTGAAGGATCGGGTGCGAATTCTCGACGTCGGTTGCTATTATTCCAGCAACTTCCGAACGAACAGCTGCGTTGCCCAGGGCTTTGTAGGCATAGCTAGTAAACTGGCCGGGGATAAGGATTGTCTGACGCAGAACGACGGATGTTAAGCCGACCCAGGAACAAAGGAGCCCCACAAGGAGCAGGATTCCAGCGACTCGTTGTCTGATGAATGCCAACCGAAGAGCTCCTTATATTGACTGGAATTTCGTGTTTAATTTTCTTGGTTAACTTCCAGTTTGGGGAAGCCGCGCTGAATCGCCGCATCTCAGTATCGTAAATATTCTTGGTAGCTATTTAGTAATGAGTTTTTTGGCAATGACTTTCAGGGAGAGTGTTTCGTCGGCACCTTCAAAAATCGACAGCACTCTGGCGTCCACGAAGTACCTACTCACGGAGAACTCCTCCGCATAACCCATTCCACCATGAATTTGCATTGCTTCTCTGGTGACCCATTCTGCCGCCCGACATGCGAAGGCCTTGCTCATGGATGCTTGCATTGACCCTTCTCCCTTTGACATCAAGGTGGCAACATGATAGCTGAATTGCCTGGAAGCAGTGATAATGGCCGCCATTTTCCCTAGTTTTGCTTGAGTCAACTGGTAGTTAAATATCGGTTCACCGAAAACTTTCCGATTTCTTGCATATTCGAGCGCTGCACCATATGCAGCTTCCATGACACCTATTGCTCTGGCAGCTGTTTGAATTCTGCCATTTTCAAATCCTTCCATCTGGAAATAAAATCCTTTTCCGAGGCCATCCTCCATGCCCACAAGGTGGTCATCAGAAACCCACCAATTTTCAAATGCTATTTCGTACGAATGCATGCCCCTGTAACCGATAGTGTCGATTGGTCTGCCTTCCATCTTTCCAATGGTTCCATCGGGCCTTGGATCCTGTGTGAAAAGAAATCCTTTTGCCTCACCTTGTGGTTTAGGCACGATAAACATCGATAAGCCCCGGTGTGCCAATGATCTATCAGGATCAGTCCGGGCCAGCAGCATTAGCACGTTCGCTCGAGCGGCAAATGTGCACCAGGTTTTTACACCATTTATAATCCAGCCACTCTCATTTTTTGTGGCAGAGGTCGTTAGGCTGGCCACATCGGAGCCAAAATCAGGCTCAGTCACCGCTACTGCAGGGATGATTTCCGCACTGGCCAATCTGGGAAGCCAGTAGTTTTTTTGTTCAGGAGTTCCACCCTTAATTAGCGCTCGAGCCAGAATCTCAGGTCTGGTTATAAGCGAACCCCCAGCACCAAGTGATGCCTTAGAGAGCTCTTCGGTGGCGATGATCATAGCTAAATAATCATTTCCGGTTCCTGAAGCGAACCCGCCATATTCCTCAGGAATCGATAGTCCAAAAGCTCCCATTTCTCCTAAGCCGGCAATGACTTCTTCTGGGATATCCAGGTTGTACCGGTGAATATCATCTGCAACTGGAGCTATTTTCTCCGTAGCGAAGCGTCGGAACACATCTCTTACCATTTCGAAATCAGGATCCAGTGGGCTGGAGTCTTTCGTGTCAGCCAACTGCGCTAAGAATCCTGGGGAACCGTAGATGTTATTGAAGTTTCGAAACCGTTCCATATCTGCAACTTCGATTGCCCAGTATTGTTCATTTCCAAATGCTTTGCCAACCAGATTTGCTAAGACATCGGCAATGAATGCACAGGCAAGGTTTCCTTCTGATTCTCCGGTTGTGCCATATGCAAGGACAGACTTGGCCGCTTCAACTTCAGCGGCTATGTGGGCAAGGTCGTAGGTTACGACCTGTTCTTGATCATAATTGCAGCTCTGGAGGGTATTTATTGTACCCAGCACTATTCTTTCTGCAGATTCAAGTACCGATTTAGCGAAATTCATATCTGGCTTTAACATAATGAGATAATACTCCTAACGAACTTGAAGAGCTAACAGGATTGGGGGAATTTATCAGAGGTTATTTAAGTTTGGTTTTCGGGCAATTGTGGTGATTACCGGAGGCAGCATTACCGGTTCATCTAGAACTTCGACCTCGGTCATTACTTGCAAATATCGGGTTTCTGGCGTGTCCCCCAATCCTACGGGGGCTTCTGCCCAGCAATCGACCAGTTCAAGTCCGATCTCGGTTATCAATTTAGGTACCATGATCCCCACATCAGGATTTCTCACGGAGTCAGCCGACATCTTTATTGGAGTCAGTCCGACTCGCCCAGCCGAAGTTACGGCTTCTTGAATGACGATCCATCCTCCATCTCTTACGGCTTTGGACATTTGAATAATCACCGTCAAAGGATCCATAACCTGCAGCAGCAAAAAGCGGCAGAAAGCGAGATCCACTTTCTCCGGTAGCATCATTTCTTCAGCGGGTTGAGTCAGTGCAATTACTTGGGTTTCTCGAGCAGCTATTTCGGCTACTTCATCTCGTCGTTTTGGATCGATATCTATTGCAAATACCCGTCCACTTGGACCTACGATCTTTCCAAGTGCGACACTGACATCGCCTCCTCCAGCTCCGACGTCTGCGCATTTCCAACCTGGTCCTAATCCGAGCCTCTCGATCGCAGTTAGTAGTGGCCTCCTGTAAACATCGTCTCTTAGGTCGATTTTGACGCGATCGCTCAATTAGGTCCCTCCTCTGCCGTTTTGTAACAGTTAAATTGGTGGAAAAATTAATAATTTTGAAATTTTAAAAGTTTGATGTTTGGTGACTGCTATCAAAGATGGCCGTGTCAATAAGCCTACCCTAAAGGGTTGTTAGTATAAGTGCCCGCCTGCTGTATAAAGTATGGTATGTGATGAAATGATTGGGTTACGGTAAAAGGGTCAGCGAAATGAGAAATTTAAGCTAGCGTGGTAAATCGTGAATGCGACAATGTTACTTTGTGACTCTGCTTTAGTAGCAGAGGGGAAATTATTTATCTTAGGAGGGGGTTGGACGGTTATTGGCCCTCAGCCCACTCCTATGGCGATCGCTCTTAAACTTGATGTTTCCTGGACTGAGCTTGACGATCCGCATCATTGGGAATTGTTCCTTGAGGATGCAGATGGCAAGGAGCTGGTATTCGATACACCTGAGGGACCCCGTCCGGTTGAGGTAAGAGGCGATTTCCAAGTGGGTAGGCCACCAGAAGCGGTTGAAGGTGCTCCAGTTTCAGTCAATCTTGCCGTAAACATCGGTCCGCTACCGTTTACTCCTGGACAACGCTTTAATTGGAAATTAGTAGTCGACGGCCAGTCGGACGAAAACTGGATACTTTCATTCGCGACCAGGGCTCTGGACGAGAATGGATTTGAGCAACCCCAAAGGTCTGACTTCAATGACTGAGCACGAGCGGCCATTTGGAGGGTATTTTGAGGATTTTGTTCCGGGGGATATATTCAGGCACTGGCCAGGGAAAACTATAACTGAGGCGGATGATCACCTGTTCTGCATGATCACCATGAACCACCATCCGCTTCATACCAACATTTTTTTTGCTGAGCACGAGACGCCACAAAAGAAAAATGTAGTAGTGGGGAATCTGGTTTACTCCCTGGTTCTAGGTATGAGTGTCCCAGACATTTCGGGTTCGGCTATAGCTAACCTTGAGGTCGAAAGTTTGAAGCATTTGAACCCGACCTTTCATGGTGACACGATCTACGCAGAAACACGGATCCTAGAGGTCGTGGAGTCAAAGTCTAAACCTGACCGTGGCGTTGTTACAGTGGAAACCAAAGGTTTTAATCAACACGGTCAGGAAGTGTGCTATTTCAAACGCAAGGTGCTGATTTGGAAGAGCGCTTTTGCTCCAAATAGACTTAGGCCTTACGACAGCGGTTCAGTTTGGCAGTAGTCAAGCAAGAAGTCTAAGATCTGATCTATCAGTAGATGGCGACTCGACGAAGTGTCACCTATTGGCTAGTTGCCGTAGGGGTCAATGGGTAGGATCCGGGATTCTTAAAGCAGTGTTTTCTCGACAGAGAGTGATTTATTCTTGCGCAGCCCTTATCTTTCGGCTGGTTTTCATTTATCAGGCTTTGCAATGTGTGACTAAGGTTGAATGAGTCAATGGCTAAGGTTGAGTTTTTTGGAGTCCGAGGGTCCCATCCTACACCAAGGACTGAGAATTTGAGATTTGGAGGCAATACCTCCTGTGTGTTGGTATATTCTGATGATGACTCGGGACGAGAGTTCCCAATAATATTTGATCTTGGGACTGGACTCACCAGGTTGGCTCAGGAATTAGACCCGAGTCAGATATTTTCTGGAGTTTCTTTCGTATCGCATCTTCACTTTGACCATATCCAAGGATTGCCGTTTTTCTGGCCTGTGGACAGGGTCGGTTCCCGACTTAGGATACTTGCTCCATCGGAAGTTGACTTGACAGCCAAAGAAAGTTTTGATCTTTTGTTCAGTTCCCCATTTTTCCCCGTGAAACTAGGTGACTTGAGGGGAGAAATAGTCATCGAGCCGTTGGATCCCGGTTCGATGACTCTTGATCAACCAGGAAATCCAATAGTGACCGTTTCTCATGTGAGTCACACTAATTCCACTTACGGTTACAGGCTTGAAATTGATGGAAAGGTAATTGTGTATATTGCGGACCATCAGGCGCCGCTGGATTCGCATTCGGTAGATGACTCAGTGGTCGAATTGTGCCGAGCTGCCGACTTGTTGATACATGATGCGCAGTACACTTCGGACGAATTTCAACAGAAATCTCATTGGGGACACTCTACTTATAATTTTGCAGTTCAGGTAGCATTGCAGTCCGGTGTAAAATCCCTGGCTTTTTATCATCATGATCCAGGCAGAACCGATGACGAATTAGACCGTATCGAGAAATCATTCGAGGCGGTTGCAATTGCATCAGGAATGTTGGTATTCGCTGCTCGTGAGGGAATGAAGCTGGAGATTTAGCACCAGATATTATTTCGCACTCCTATAGGTTGTAGAAATGGAAACTGGGATAGACATAAACGATTTCAAAAAGGCCGTAGGATCGTTTGTTACTGGAATTACGGTAGTTAGCGCCACTTCGAAGTTCGGACCTGTGGGTTTCACGTGTCAAAGTTTTACTTCTCTTTCGCTGAGTCCCCCCATGATACTGATTTCTGTGGCAAAGACCTCCAGAACTTACTCAACTATTTCGCAGTGTAAAAGATTTTGTTCTCTTTCGCTG
>JAKBSX010000173.1 GCA_021844725.1 Actinomycetes bacterium
TGGATAAGCTACTGATTTTCGATACGGGATCCACATATGACCTAAAAGAGGTGTTGAGGAAATTGGTGGATATGCATTACGAACGTAATGACATGAATTTAGTAAGAGGAAAATTCAGAGTACGTGGCGACACCTTGGAAATCCATCCCTCCTATGAGGAACTGCCATATCGAGTTGAGATGTTCGGTGACGAAGTGGAGCGGATAGTAAAAGTAGATCCTCTCACAGGTGAACAGTATGAAATTCTTGATCACCTGGAGGTGTTCCCAGCTACTCACTATGTGGCCGGTGACGAGTCGATCAAGCGAGCCATCAAATCGATCGAGGCTGAACTTCAATTGCGATTGCGTGAATTAGAGAATAGCGGACGAATCCTCGAGGCTCAACGGCTGAGAATGCGTACCCAATTCGATCTTGAGATGCTTGCGGAGGTGGGGTTCTGTCACGGCATTGAGAACTACTCGAGACACCTTGACGGGCGAAAGCCCGGAGAAGCTCCGTTTACCCTTCTCGATTACTTTCCAAAAGACTTCCTTTTAGTTATTGACGAATCTCACGTGGCAATCCCTCAGATACATGGTCAATACGCAGGAGACCGCTCCCGAAAGGAAACTTTGGTGGAGCACGGATTCAGGCTTCCTTCAGCTATGGATAACCGCCCTCTGCGATTTGAAGAGTTCTATGAGCGTATCAATCAAGCTGTGTTTCTGTCCGCCACCCCCAGCAAATATGAGATATCGCAGTCCTCTCAGGTGGTTGAGCAGATCATTAGGCCAACCGGTTTGATCGATCCAAAAGTTGAAATACGACCAACCAAGGGTCAAATTGATGACTTGATCTCGGAGATAAATCAACGGGTGTCCCAGGGAGATCGAATTCTTATAACAACTCTTACCAAAAAGATGTCGGAAGATCTGACTGACTATCTTTTGGAATTGGGTTTAAGGGTCAGGTACCTTCATTCAAATATAGATACCTTGGAAAGAATTGAGATATTGCGAGATCTCCGACTGGGTGAATTTGACGTATTGGTCGGCATCAACCTGCTTCGTGAAGGGCTGGACCTGCCCGAAGTTTCTCTGGTTGCGATACTTGATGCAGATAAAGAGGGTTTTTTACGGTCCGAAACTTCTCTTATACAGACGATAGGGCGTGCGGCCCGAAATGTCGATGGTTTTGTAATCCTTTATGCCGACCTGGTTACAAATTCCATGAGACGGGCGATATCTGAGACCGAACGTAGAAGGACACTTCAGCAGGCTTACAATCAGGAGCACAACATATCGCCACAGACTATACGTAAAGCGGTGTCGGACATTTTAGAGCAGTTGAGGCCTGGTCCCAACGTTGCGGTTCCTAACCATGGAAAAAGGTCGCGGAAGCGGGATCACACGAAAGATCTGTCCGGGTTGGGTCTTGAAGAACTGGTATCTTTGATTCAGACATTGGAACAAGAGATGTATCAGGCTTCTGCGGATTTGAAGTTTGAATACGCTGCGAGAATTCGGGACGAAATCAGAGACCTTGAAAATCAAATAAGGGATGCCAAGGGCTGATGGGAATAGAAGGGGATCTGGAAAGTGAATGATCGAATTAGTTATCTTCCGCGGGTAGGCGCTCCGGTATTAATGGAAAAAACTGATGTAAATTCTCATCCGATGCGCAAGGTGACTCAGGAAGTTGCATTTGACAGGTCTTCATGGGACAGTGCCAGAGCTGCGAAGGTCTCGGATTTGTTTGATTCAATGGCCTCAACCTGGTCGGAAAGGGACTTCAATTCACGTGTGGTTCCTGTGACTGACTGTCTCGAACGGGGTGGGGTTTCTCATGGCAGCCTGGGCGTCGAACTTGGATCAGGAACTGGAGCGTATTCTGATATGTTGTCTGAGTTGTTTCTGTCCTTACTTTGTGTTGACATAAGTCAGGAAATGCTAATAAATTCCCGAGCTAACCGTGGACTGCGGGTAAGGGGTGACGGAGCCCAGCTTCCTCTATCGGATAGTTCAGTTGACGGATTGTTCCTGATAAATACTTTGCTATTTCCCGACGAAGTCGAGCGGATATTGTCCCCGTCTGGATACGTGGCCTGGATCAGTACCAATGGTGATCAAACTCCGATTTATTTGTCGCCAGAGGAGGTGGCAACGGCGCTGGGGGACAGCTTTTCAGGAGTCTCTTCTGAAGCTGGGGGCGGGACCTGGTCGGTATTTCGAAGAAAATAATTAGATGATTTCAGCGTAACCTTATGAATTACAGGTCTCTACAGGCGAATTAGACCAGAACTGTTTTCCGATATCCTTAAAATGTTTCAGGGATCTTTCTGAACCTGTAGAAGATCTTATTCAGTGAGGAAATTGGGGTTGGCACAGAAAAGGTTTTGCTAGGCGTTTTGGTTCAGTAATCTCGAAGTTAGTCTGGGGAGTATTGTATGGCTCGGTTGTGTGTGGAAGGTGGTTCATGAGGATTGCCTGCGTCGGCGGAGGCCCAGGAGGAACATTCTTTGCTTCATTGATAAAGCAGATGAATCCGAATTGGGAAGTGACAGTTTTTGAGCGAAACAGATCAGATGACACCTTTGGTTTTGGTGTAGTCTTTTCAGATTCAACTCTTGCAAATCTAAGTCAGTCTGACTCTGTGCTTAAAGAGCGATTGAGCGATATTGGTCAGCATTGGGACACTATCGAGGTGAGAATAAAGGGTTCTGTGTCTCAGTGCGGTGGCAATGGCATGGCTGCAATTGGAAGAAAAGATTTGCTTCAACTTCTATACCAAAGGGCTGACGAAGTTGGAGTTATGATGCGTTTCAGCACCCCGGTGGAAATGTTTGAATCGCTAGATCAGTTCGATCTAGTGGTTTGCAGCGATGGAGCCAATTCAATGCTGCGATCCTTCCATGCCGGAAAATTTCGTCCAACAATCGATGTCGCAAGGGCCAAATTTATTTGGTTCGGAACTACTTACAGGTTTAACGGCTTAACTTTTCTGTTCCGACAGTCTGCGGACGGGATATTTGCAGTTCACGGTTATCCGATCGACGACTCGCGGGGGACCTTCATTGTCGAAACCGATGAGGAGACATGGAAGCGAGCCGGCATGGACGGTTTCGACCCTAATACGCCTCCCGGGGTGAGTGACGAGTTCAGCAAGAGCTATCTTGAGGAGCTGTTCAGCAGAGAAATCGATGGACACCAGCTGCTGGTGAATAATTCACGTTGGGGAAACTTTAGAACTATTAAGAATGAATCCTGGCATTACAAGAACTTTGTCTTGATAGGAGACAGTGCTCACACGGCTCATTTTTCAGTGGGATCAGGCACCAAAATGGCCTTGGAAGATGCTTCCGCACTTGCAGCAGCTTTTGAGGGTTATAGAGGTGATTTGGATCAGACTCTTCAAACATATGAAGACAGCCGTCGGCCCGGTGTTGACCATATCCAGGGATCTGCCAAACCTTCGCTACGCTGGTGGGAGAATTTCGGAGCATTTTATCAGAGACTCAGTCCAGAGCAGTTTTCCTTACATTTTTTTACCAGGGCAATCACGTTAGGTAGGTTGAGTCATCGGGATCAAGCTTTTGTAGAAGATTCCCTCGAGTGGTGGAAATCAAATCATGGGGAGAGTCCGCTTGAAACCCAATTTGACCTAAGTGGCTTGGTAATTCTGTCGCGGATGGTGGAAGTGATATATGATGAAAATGGGTCATGCTGGGCCACCTTCAGGTCCAGCAATGGGTTCAAATCAATTAAGCTGGTCACTAATTGGGGGGAATCGATTCTCAAAGACTGTGGAGTGATCGTTACCATTTCACAAGATCAAGATGGCTTTGAGAAGGCTGCCGCTGAGATTGAGGACATAGCGAAGAAAGATCCGGTAGTGATAGCTGTTGCAGGCGGGGATCATAGTGACAGACGGAGTTTGGGAGAGATGTGTAAATTGATTCACCGCATTCCAACCCTAATCGTAGAGGATCAAACCGACCGAGATCTGGGAGAGACGTTGATACTGTCGGGTAGAACTGATTTTGTCGGTTGGTGCAGATGAGTGCGGCCACTCCATTAACTGTCGTAGTTTTTAGATATCAAGGGTCGTGGATTCTATGAAATTGCAAGATGGGTTTGTAGGTTGGCCCGAGCTATTTGCCGCTAAATACAGATCCGAGGGCTGCTGGAACGGCGGGACTCTATACGCCTATCTTCGCGATTCACAAGCACGTTTCCCAGATACGACGGCGATCGTCGATGATACCGTCAGGCTCAGTTATACAGAGCTTTTAAAGCTTGTTGACCGGTTGGCGCAACGTTTGTATGAAAAGGGATTTCGGCCGCAGGACACTGTTGTAATTCAGCTTCCAAATTGCTGGGAATTAGTGGTATTCCTGTTTGCATGCCTGCGGCTGGGGGTAGTTCCGGTGATGGCATTGCCGGGTCATCGTGCTTTTGAAATTGGCTACTTTATTAATCACGTGGAAGCGAAAGGTTTGGCAATTCCTGATACTCTGCGTAGCTTTGACCATTTGGGTATGGGTATTGAGCTAAAAGGGCGTTGTCCTACTTTATCCACCCTGTTTGTTCTAAATTCTGGTCAGAGCGAACTTGATTCTGAGGCTACAGATTTGGACCAGCTGATATTAGCCGGGGACGATATCGTTGACCGTCAGAAACTGACGATTGATCTGGGGCCTAGCTCTAACGAGATTGCACTTTTTCTGCTATCTGGTGGTACTACAGGGGTTCCCAAGTTGATCCCGAGGACGCACGACGATTATGGTTATAATTTCCGGATTAGTTCCCAGCGGTGCCGATTTAGCGCCAACACGGTTTATGGAACGTTTCTTCCTGCTTCCCATAATTTCCCATTAGCGTGTCCCGGAATCCTTGGCACTTTGCACCTTGGCGGCACAGTAGTGATGGGTCTAAGTCCCGAGCCATCCTATGCCCTGTCATTGATTGAAAAAGAAGGGATAACGGTGACTGCGGTTGTTCCCGCCATAGCTCAAAAATGGCTCGAACACTTCTCTTCAAATCCTAAATATGATCTTTCATCTCTGCAGGTTTTGCAAGTTGGCGGTGCAAGGATGGCCCCTGAACTTGCGTTCAAGGTGGGTCCCGTTTTAGGTTGTAAGCTGCAACAGGTATTTGGAATGGCTGAGGGACTGCTCAATTATACAGATCTGGACGATCCCGAGGAAACGATCTGCGAGACCCAAGGCCGTCCCATGAGTCCATTTGATGAAATTCGCATTGTTGATGAACAGGGTGCGGAGGTTCCTGAAGGTGAGATGGGGCAATTGCTCACCAGGGGTCCATATACGCTAAGGGGTTATTACAGAGCCCCTGAGCATAATCAAAAAGCGTTTACGGATGATGGATGGTACAGAACCGGCGACGTGGTGCGACGTGATTCTTCCGGTAGCCTGGTGGTTCTTGGCAGAACCAAGGATCTCATCAATCGTGCCGGTGAGAAAATCAGTGCTGAAGAAATAGAAAACCTTCTCTATCGAATCTCCAATGTGGAACATGCTGCTGTGGTGTCTTTGCCTGATGCTCAGAAGGGCGAGCTGGTATGCGCAGTCATAGTGCTAAAAGATAAGAGTAAGTCGATTACTCTGGACTCTTTGCGCAGCGAGTTCGACAGATTCGAAATAGCCGGCTATAAATACCCAGAGAGGCTGGAGCTGGTGGACGAACTCCCGCTGACAAACGTGGGAAAGATCGACAAGGCTAAACTTAAAAGTGACCTGTTATCTTCTTCCAATTGAGTATCTACTGTAGAATTCACAAGCAACAACACTAGATGCCCATCGCCAGAGTGATCAGTTAAAGGTCCCAGGATGGAATGCAGACCGGTAGGTGAGGATGGGTTGTACTGGTGGTATCCATTCTAAATGTGGTTGATTTAGAGCATAAGAGTTGTGCCTAGTTGTAAGTGATATAACCGATTGTTCTGGGAAGTAATTACTGATGGATCTGATCTCTACCCTAAGGCGAAGTCTTGGTTCTGATTGGATAATAACTGATCCTGAGATAGTTGCCAAATATTCCTCTGATTGGACCGGCCGATTTCAGGGCAACGTGGTCTGCGTGGTTCGGCCCACCAACTGCTGGCAAATAGAAAAGACTATTCAAATAGCAAGGCGACTTGGCATTGCCCTGGTTACCCAGGGAGGAAACACCAGCCTTGTCGGAGGGGCGACTCCAGTGCGGGAGGCAGTAGTCCTCTCTAGCGAAAAGCTTGATGATTTAGAAATCGATACGGTGTCAAAATCGGCTGTGGTGGGTGCCGGGGTTACGCTGGAGACTCTGAACGATGCGGCAAGACCGTTTGGCCTGAAGTTTGCAGTTGACTTGGCTTCACGGGGAAGTGCCACCATAGGAGGCATGATTTCAACCAATGCTGGTGGAATTCACGTAATTAAATACGGTTCAACCCGGCATCAGATAATCGGGATTGAGGCAGTATTTGGTAATTCGAAGGTTATCTCCAGAATGGAGGGTTTGGTTAAGGACAATACCGGCTAC
>JAKBSX010000174.1 GCA_021844725.1 Actinomycetes bacterium
CGAGCTAGTGCGAAGTCTCCCACTCAACTTGAGTTGGCTCTGGGATTTTCGCATCCAGTAATCGTAGCGGCTCCCAACGGAATCACATTTGAGACTCCGGTTCCTACCAGAATAAATGTTGTAGGAATTGATAAAGAGCTTGTAGGTCAGGTCGCTGCAAATATACGGAAGATTCGTAAGCCTGAGCCATATAAGGGTAAGGGTGTTCGCTATCTCGGAGAGAAAGTTCTTCGAAAGGCTGGAAAGGCTGGCAAGTAATCAGATTGACCTAGGTGAGTTAACCAGTCAATTCAAATGTCTTGTCCAAAAGGTATTGGAAGGAAAGTTTTAGATGTCATCGAGAACGCATAGCTCGCAGGCGCTTCGGCAAAAGCGCCACTCCAGAGTTCGGCGGTTAGTCGCGGGTTCTACTGAGCGTCCGCGTTTGGCCGTATTTCGATCCAACAGGCATATAGTTGCCCAGGTGATTGATGATTCATCAGGTAGGACCATTGCAGCTGCCTCTACGGTCGAGAGTCAGTTCAAAGGTAGTGCTACAGGTAATGCCGAAGCGGCCCGAAAGGTTGGAGAATTGGTGGCATCAAGAGCTAAGGAAAAGGGAGTCTCGGCTGTGGTATTCGACCGGGGTGGGTTTAAATATCACGGTAGGGTTGCTGCATTAGCTGATGCTGCCCGCGCAGGCGGATTGGAGTTCTAGAATGGCTGATTCGGGTTACGAAGAGCGTACTATCAAGGTAAACCGCGTTGCCAAGGTAGTCAAGGGTGGTAGGCGTTTCTCATTTACTGCCTTGATGGTGATTGGTGACGGCAATGGCAAGGTGGGACTTGGTTATGGTAAAGCCAAGGAAGCCGGACTCGCGGTCCAAAAAGGAATTGAAGAGGCAAAGAAGAATTTATTCGATGTTCCTCTTGCGGGTTCCACCATTACACATCCCACAATTGGAGAGGCTGGGGACGGAAGAGTATTGCTAAAGCCAGCAGCTCCTGGTACCGGTGTGATTGCAGGTGGAGCGGCTCGTGCAATTTTGGAAATGGCTGGCATTCATGACATCCTTGCCAAGAGCCTTGGGTCCTCTAACGGCATCAATGTTGCTCACGCCACCATAGCTGGTCTTAAGGGCCTGAAAAGGCCTGATGAGATTGCTGAGTTGCGGGGAAAGCCTGCTGATGAGATCATTCCCAAAGGAATCTTGAACGCATATAACGAGTCCAAGAGGACTCGAGCTCACGGAGGTGAGGCGTCGTAATGGCTGAGAAGCAACTGGTAGTCAGACAGATTAGATCTTCTATAGGTACTAAGCCTAAGCACCGGGGCACTCTAAAAGCTCTTGGGCTTGGAAGGATTGGCAAGGAGCGATTGCACGCCGATCGTCCAGAGATTCGTGGGATGATCGCTAAAGTCAGTCATCTTGTCTCGATAGAGGAAAAAGAGGCTTAGGAAATGATTAAATTACACGATTTGGCACCTGCAGCTGGTGCAACGAAGCGATCCAAGAGAGTCGGTAGAGGAACCGCTGGCCGTGGAGGTAAGACCGCTGGCCGTGGTACCAAGGGCCAAGGCGCCAGAGACACGATTCCAGCAGGCTTTGAAGGAGGCCAGCTTCCTTTGGTTCTTCGAATCCCTAAGCTGAAGGGCTTTAAGAACCCATTTTCAGTAAAGTACAACGTCGTCAACCTTGACGATATTTCGACTCTTGCTGGTAATGGCGATTTAGTTATAGATCCTGAGATGTTGAAGTCTTATGGGTTGGTTTCGAAGAACGGTCTTGTCAAGATATTGGGGGACGGAGAACTGAATGCGGGAGTGACGGTATCTGCGCATGCATTCTCAGCCTCAGCTCGTGCTGCTATCGAATCTAAGGGAGGTTCTGCCATTAAGCTAGATCTTCCATTTGGTAATGGCAGGCCACCAGCTAAAGGTAATGCTCTTACAAACAGGTAAAACGGTTTATGTAAGCGAACAGGTGGTCGGTTGCGTGCCGGCCACCTGTTTTTTTATTGTAAATCAGTGGCAATAACCAGAAGTGTTAGTTGGCTACACTATTGTGAACAAAGGTTTTGTAGTAATTGGGTATTTGGGATTGGTTCTCAAATAGCGCCCTTCGGTTGATGAACTGGCGGTAAAGAATTGTTTGGATCATTTGGTAATATCTTCAAGGTTCGGGAGCTGAGAAATAAGGTACTTTTTACCTTTTTGGTAATTGCCATTTATCAGCTTGGTGCCAACGTTCCGGTGCCTGGAATTGACTTCAATGCAGTTCGTCAACTCGAAAGCGGAGGCACAGGAACAGGCGTGCTTGGCTTCTTAAACCTGTTCTCCGGGGGAGCACTTACCAGATTTGCGATCTTCGGCCTTGGCATCATGCCGTATATAACTGCTTCGATTATTATCCAGCTGCTGACTTCTGTAATTCCAAAGTTGACTCAGTGGAGAGATGAGGGAGCTATTGGTCAAAAGAAAATCACTCAAACCACGCGATACTTTACGGTTGCTCTTGCAGTTATGCAGTCAACGGGCCTGGCTTTCGTTTTCCATAATGGTGGCGCAGGTATCTTGCCCAACGGGAAGAATGTCGACTTGATTCCTCAATTCACAGTGCCGAGGGTTTTATTCATAGTTGTGACCATGACCGCGGGAACAGCTTTCGTCATGTGGCTGGCCGAGTTGATAACCATTAGAGGTATTGGCCAGGGGATGTCGATTTTGATTTTCGCAAGCGTGGTCGCAGGTATCCCGGGAGGCGGTCGGATCATTTACGAACAGGCAGGTCCGATTAAGTTCGCCGTAATATGCGCGTTGGCACTTGTGATTCTTGTATCAATTGTTTTTGTCGAGCAAGGTCAGAGACGTATTCCTGTTACATTCCCGAGAAGGATGGTTGGCAGGCAAATGTACGGCGGTGAGAACACGCATATTCCTCTGAAGGTCAACCAGGCAGGTGTAGTCCCAATCATATTCGCTTCGTCGATTCTTTATTTTCCAGTACTACTGACCAACATTATTCCTGGAGTTGGTTATAGGAATTTTGTGAATAATCATTTAGTCTCGCCGACAAGTTTTGTGTATATAGGCATTTATGGTGTCTTGATCATTCTGTTTACTTTCTTCTATGTCCAAGTATCCTTTGATCCCTATCAGCAAGCGGATATCTTGCGAAAGCAAGGTGGATACATACCGGGAATAAGACCAGGGGCAGCTACCGAACGTTATTTGTCCAAGATCCTCTCACGTATCACGTTGCCAGGCTCACTCTTTCTGGCAGTGGTGGCTATATTGCCGGCAATTGCTCTGGCACTCTGGCATGTGACTGGTTATCCATTTGCGGGCACCACCTTACTAATTGCAGTTGTTGTCGCCCTTGAAACAATGAAGCAGGTCGACTCGCAGTTGACCATGCGTAACTATGACGGATTTCTTCACTAATCTAAAGTACGAGGACTATCGGGAGGCTAATTAGTGGCAAGTGGCGCAAGGCTTGTGATCCTTGGTAAGCAGGGTGCAGGTAAGGGGACTCAAAGCGTGCGCTTATCCCACTACCTTGCAGTGCCGCATATATCGACTGGGGACATGCTTCGGGCAGCAGTGAAGGCTGGAACTGAATTTGGCCAACTCGCGAAATCATACATGGACAGTGGTGAGTTGATCCCTGACGATGTTATTATGGGCATCGTCGAAGATCGCTTAGCTGAGCCCGATGCGTCACGTGGATTTCTCCTCGATGGTTTTCCAAGGACCGCAATTCAGGCGGAAGCTCTTGATGAGATGATAAAACCTCATTTAATAGACCTTGCAATTGACTTGGATGTTCCGACTGAGCTTGTTCTAAAAAGACTTTCTTCCAGGAGAGTATGCCAGACCTGTGGAGCAAACTATTCCTTGGAAGCTCCTCCCAAGTTGAACTGGACCTGCGATCTATGTGGTGGTGAGGTAGTGCAGAGACCTGACGATACCGAGGTAGCGATTCGGCGACGGCTGGATCTGTACGATAAAGCCACCGCTCCCTTGATTGAGTTCTATTCACAGCGCAATTTGCTAGTCTCTGTGGATGGGGTTGGTACTCCGGACGAGGTAATGGAGAGATTGGTAGCCGTCGTAAATAAAGCCAGATACTCGAGGAGTGCCCAGTAGGCACGCCAAGGTTGGGATTGTATAGGGGAACCAGTGAGGCGCAATAGTACCGAGATCGCCAAAATGCGCAAAGCAGGAAAGGTGGTCGTTGAGATCAAGGAAAGAACTCGTGAGGCCGTGCGCCCTGGTATCACCACTCTGGAGCTAGATAAAATAGCCAGGGAAGTAATAGAGAAGCGCGGGGCCAAGTCGAACTTTTTGAATTATCATGGTTTTCCGGCGACTATTTGCACCTCTCCCAATTCAATGATCGTCCATGGTATCCCAGGCAGCTACCGCTTAGAAGAAGGGGATGTAATTTCCATCGATTGCGGAGCGATTGTGGAGGGTTATCATGGTGACTCAGCTTACACAATGGGTGTGGGAGAAATATCCAAGCAAGCCCAACATCTGATTGAGGTTACGGAACAATCTCTTGTGGCCGCGATAGGTGTGATGGTCGAGGGTAATCGGCTTCATGAGATAGGCAGAGTGGTGCAGAAAATAGTCGAAGCCGAAGGGATGAGCGTAGTCAGGGAATATGTTGGGCACGGGATTGGTACCGCAATGCACGAATCTCCCAGTGTTCCTAACTATTGGCCAGGTAATTCAGGGCCGAAATTGCAAATAGGTAATGTCTTGGCAGTGGAACCAATGGTCAATTTGGGTGGTCCGGAGACGCTAACCCTGGAGGATGGATGGAGTGTAGTCACAAAAGACGGTTCACTGTCCGCCCACTTTGAACACACTATTGCAATTCTAGAAAACGGTCCTGAAGTGTTGACTCAGTAAGGAATTAACCTATAAACGGGTAAATTCTAGATTTGAGCGGTTTGAAAAGCTTATGATGGCAGGCTTAGTCGGTTTGAGCAACTAATATAATGTTTCCTCGGATCTTTGGTAGAGCCTTGCCTTAACGACATTGTCAGTGCGGTTCGGCTAGACCGGGTTCAAGAAAAGGTGAAGCCGGGTGGTTCACTATGTATTTATGGTGTCTTGCCCGCAAGGTTTAAATTCAATATCGATTAGTTCCGCAGAAATGTGGATTGTAGTGTTTAGGAGGGTGAGCTGACCAAGCCAAAGGAAGATGCGATAGTAATGGAAGGGACGGTAGTCGAGCCCTTGCCTAATGCAATGTTCCGTGTCGAGCTGGAGAACGGGCACAAAGTGCTTGCACACAGCTCGGGGAAGATGAGAATGCACCGCATTCGAATCTTACCTGGCGATAAGGTTCAGGTCGAATTGACTCCGTATGACCTCACTAGAGGGCGCATTACATATCGGTATAAGTAAGTAAAGATCCTAGAACCCAACTGGGTTCCTATGGAAAGTCCCGATCGAGCAGGGGAATAATTTGAAGGTAAGAGCTAGCGTAAAGACGATTTGCGAAAAATGCAAGGTAATCCGTCGTCACGGGCGGGTTCAGGTCATTTGCGAAAATCCACGACACAAACAACGGCAGGGTTGATTAATGGCACGTATAGCCGGAGTAGACATTCCAAGGGAGAAGCGTCTAGAGATCGCTTTGACATATATCTTTGGAGTTGGTTTGACCACCTCGCAGAAAATCTGCGAAGAAACCGGTGTGGATCCTAACACAAGAGTAAGGGATCTTACCGACGATGAGGTTTTAAAGCTTAGGACTTGGATAGATGCAAACCTTAAGGTTGAAGGAGACCTGAGGCGGGACGTCGCCCAGGACATCAAGCGAAAGATGGAAATTGCCTCCTACCAAGGACTACGCCATCGAAAAGGGCTGCCGGTTCGGGGTCAACGAACCCATACAAATGCTAGAACGCGTAAGGGTCCGAAGAAGACTGTTGCTGGTAAGAAGAAGGTTCGTAAGTAATGATGGCAAGTAGTGATGGTGCACTCAAGGTAGTGCTGCGTAGGAGTTTGAATGGCTAAGACCAAGCCGGGCGGCCGGCGACCAAGAAGACGTGATCGTAAAAATATTGCATATGGCGTAGCTCATATACACTCGTCTTTCAATAACACTATTGTTTCAATTACTGATCAAGAAGGTAATGTGCTGGCCTGGGCAAGTGCTGGCAATGTAGGCTTCAAGGGATCTAGAAAATCCACACCGTTTGCAGCCCAACTGGCTGCGGAAGCTTGCGCCAAGCGTGCAATGGAGCACGGTGTTCGACACGTTGATGTGCTACTTAAAGGGCCTGGCTCTGGGAGAGATACAGCACATCGTGCTTTAGCAAACTCCGGTATCGAGATTAAGTCGATCAAGGATGTTACCCCAGTACCGCATAACGGTTGCCGTCCTAAAAAGCGCCGTAGAGTTTAAGCCCGAGAAAGGAACCAAGTGGCTCGTTATACCGGACCAGTATGTCGACTGTGTCGAAGAGAAAAGATGAAGCTGTACTTGAAGGGTCCAACATATTCCCT
>JAKBSX010000175.1 GCA_021844725.1 Actinomycetes bacterium
CGCGGGACTGAGTGTGCTTAAACATCATAGAGAACGAGGGAATAGTGAACTTGCTCAGCATTTGCAGTCTCTAAGTAGAGCTGAATTAGCAACATTGTTAGAGGCGATTCAAATACTCGAGACGCTTTTAGCTGATGACCAAGTGGTTGCGAGCAAACAGGATAGAAGATCTTTTTCATAAGAAGTGATTGTGGAGGTAAACCGATGAGTATACGAGTTGCGATGTCAGCCGAGAGGACTCGCGAAGTCGGGCCAAACTACAAGTGGTTAGTTCTCTCCAATACCACCATTGGTGTCATCCTTGCATCCATGAATGGCACCAGCCTTATCATCGCCCTTCCAGTGATCTTTCGTGGTATCAAACTGAACCCGCTTAATCCGGCAAATTTTCCTTTTCTTCTTTGGATTCTCATGGGATACATGCTTGTTACCGCGGTGCTTGTCGTAACAGTCGGAAGAATAGGAGACATGTTCGGCAGGGTTCGAATGTATAATCTTGGCTTTGCCGTTTTTACCCTTGGTTCCGTTCTGCTGTCGCTCGTATGGAGCCATGGATCAGCTGGGGCGCTTGAACTGGTCTTCCTTAGGATGTTTCAAGCGATAGGCGGAGCGCTCCTAATGGCGAATTCGGCCGCGATCATCACAGACGCGTTTCCTTCGGAACAGCTGGGATTAGCGCTGGGCACGAATATGGTGGCGGCAATATTCGGCAGCTTTTTTGGAATCCTGGCCGGCGGTCTTCTCTCACAGGTCGGTTGGCGCTGGGTGTTTCTGGTAAACGTCCCAGTGGGGCTTTTTGGCACAGTCTGGGCATATTTGAAGCTAAAGGAGATCGGCATCCATATAAGGGCCAAAGTTGACTGGCTCGGGAACATCGCTTTTGCCGGAGGTTTGGGAATGCTACTGGTCGGCGTTACCTATGGGATTAAGCCGTATGGGCACTCCCTAACGGGCTGGGGAGACCCTTTCGTAATCGAGATGATAATAATTGGTATATTGTTGCTGGTCGCCTTCGTTGTCATAGAATCGAAGGTGTCTGATCCCATGTTTGAACTGGGTCTTTTTCGCAATCGGGCATTTGCGGCTGGCAACCTTGCACAGTTTCTGGGATCGGTCGGCCGCGGTGGAATGCAGTTCATGCTGATAATTTGGTTCCAGGGCATTTGGCTTCCGCAGCATGGATACGCGTTCGTTGATACGCCGCTGTGGTCGGGAATTTACATGATCCCCTGGATGGGCGGTTTTGTACTCGCGGGACCTATTGCTGGCAAACTTTCCGACCGCTACGGAGCCAGGCTCTTTGCCACAGCGGGGATGCTTCTGTCAGCAGCGATGTATTTGGCAATGATGGCGTTTCCAGCCAATTTCTCCTACTTCCCCTTTGCTCTAGTCATGCTGGCAAGTGGGATTGCTATGGGTCTGTTTGCCTCACCTAATACCGCTTCCATAATGAATTCAGTTCCAGCCAGGCAGCGCGGAGTGGGATCTGGGATGCGTGTTACCTTCGGCAATGCAGGGATGCCGCTTTCCATGGGACTCTTTTTCTCCTTAATGGTTGTCGGACTGAATCAGAAGGTGCCCGCTGCTATGTATAGCGGCCTTGTGAGTCACGGAGTACCTTCTAGTGTTGCCACGGGGCTTTCTCATCTTCCTCCGCTCGGCTATCTATTTGCCGCGTTTTTGGGCTACAACCCGATCGCCAGTCTGCTCGGACCGAGTGTACTGTCAAAGCTTTCAGCAGCACAACGATCGGCTCTCACCGGCAGGGCATTCTTTCCCCACCTGATCAGTCCGGCATTTAAACACGGGCTGGTGCTTGTCCTGGCCTTTGCAGCAGCTATGAGCCTGATTGCAGCAATTGCATCCGCATTGCGCGGAAAGCGCTTTATCCACGAGGAGGCTGGATCCACAATTGGAAATGGGATTGCCCCGGCCTTAAGGGGATCGCAGCATGGAAACTCCTTGGATGCATCTGGCCACGACGAGCCAGGCCATAGCGCCGTCAATACGGCAGATGGGAATCGGGACACAGCCAAGGAGAATCTGGATGAACAGCGGCATAGCAACATCGGAAGTTCTGATACAGATGTGCGCAGGGAAAGTGAAGGCGCTGGGAACTAGGGATTCAAGTCCGCGGTAGGACGGACATTCAAATAGCACTCGTGGGCATCCGTGAGCCGCGGAACTGCGCTGAAAATATCTTAAGTTCAATACGGGACTTTGGAATAACCAGGAAGCATTTTAAAAGGAAGGTATTTGATGGAGTTAGTAAGAGAATGGGTTGGTTACGAGACCAGTTCCGGAGAAGTCACTGCTTTCCTGGCGCGGCCAGCTTGCGCTCGTGGACCTATGCCAGCCATTGTCGTCATTCAGGAGATTTGGGGTGTCGCTCAACATATTCAAGATATTGTTGAACGTTTTGCTAATGCAGGCTATGTTGCGTTGGCGCCAGACCTCTATTCTGCTGGGGGTGGCAGACCACCAGCCCTCCAAGTGGGCAGGATCGATGAGGCTAAGGCGTTCATGGACTCGATTCCGCCAGCTGATTGGATGACGATCTTGAGCAACGAGACATTGCGCAATAAGGAGTTGTCCAAACTGCCAAACGGGGAGGGTCCAAGAGTGGCGGAGACTATGGATGCCCTGTTTGGCCGCGCCAGCGGAGCCTCTTCGCGTGATCTGGAGATGCTTGTTTCCGCGGTAGGCTTCCTCGGCTCACATCAAGCATGCGAGGGACGCGCCATCGGCGCGGTTGGATTTTGCATGGGTGGGGGACTCTCTGCTCAGCTGGCCTGCAGCGACGCAAACATCGATGCAGCGGCAATTTTTTACGGAGCCTCACCCGCGGCTGATCAGATCAGCAAAATACGCTGTCCGATCCGGGGTTTCTACGGTCGGAACGATCCAAATATAGTTTCTGGCCTCCGAGGCTTTGCCGAGGAGCTTGAGAAGGCTCGGATAGATTATGAGTTGCGAATCTACCCTGACACGCCTCATGCATTTTTCAATGACACCCGTCCCAGTTATAGGCAGGAGGCGGCGCGCGATGCCTGGGCTAGGCTTTTAGCGTTCTTCGCTGTGTCACTCGGTTCTGTGCCGACTGTTTCGGCTATGGAAGCTGAGAATCCCAAGGAACCATGAATATCTTTTATTAACAATTTTCTGGTTTCTAGCTCCTAATCAACCTCTGATATTGTGCGGTTGGCTGGTTTCTCATCTACTACGGGGCTTTTATTTACAAATGTAGCAATTAGGACGTTCTGGCAAAGTTAGTTGCCTACCTCGGCAATCCACTTATGACTTGATGAATTGGCTCCAGCTCTTTTTCTGAAAACAGAGGGTCGGCTCAACCTACCAGTTTCAGCTGGAGCAGGAACATAGTTTTGGTTTCCACCGCTTCTCTTAGTGAAACGCCATAGCCCGGGTGATATTTTATGTATCACTCGGAAAATCGATGCAAAAAGGAGAAAAGAAAGTAGTCAGTCAGCGCTATTTCTCTTGCGACCCGCGTGAATAAGAGTAATTCGTCGCGTCAACTGCTGGAATAATTTGAAGGCGTCGAAAAATTCTCCGCGGGTGTATGGGAATACGCGGGACCAATCAGATTGTTTAAGCGCTTTACCTGATCGATTATGTGATAGTACTTAAGAGACTTCTGGTTCCTGAGAATCGTGTATGTGGATTATTTCTGGCCGCATGATCTGACTATAAAAGGAAGTCCTTAATTCAACAAGTACGTTGAGTAGGTATGGGAACTGAAGATTAGCGTCCTGGATTTAGAAATGAAAATGGTGAATTCAAATGAACCAGACTGATTTTGAAAGATTTGAAGACCACTGCTGGAAGGATGTGATAGGCCCGGAAACCCTGGAAGTCTATCGTCCTTATTTTAGAGAAGTTGGCATAAAGGGTAAACCCGCACTTTTATCCATAGATTTGTTTTCTTCAGTATTTCCTTCCGGTCCGATGTCACTACTCGAGTCGATCAGGGAGAACCCAAAATCGTGTGGGCCTTACGCGTGGGAGGCCAAGCCGAAGATCAAAAAACTGCTTGACTTTGCCCATGCCAGCAGCTGGCCAGTTATCCAAACCACTTCCGACCGGTTGCTCTCGCCGGAAGATGAAAATCGAAGAGCTACCAACCGGGACGAGAGCGACTTGTCGCTAAAGCAGATAGAGAAAGATTTCTCTATTGATCCATATTTTCAGGTACAACCTTCAGATTATCTAGTTTACAAAGGAAGAGCTAGTGCTTTTTTTGGTACCGGTCTTGATATATATTTGAAGTCAATCGATACAGATACTGTTGTGATATGTGGTGAAAGTACCAGCGGATGCGTCCGCTCTTCTGCAGTTGATGCGTTCGCATATGGCTTCCGTGTCGTCATTGTGGAAGAGTGCGTATTTGACAGGCACTTGCTTAGCCATAAGGTGAGTCTGTTTGATCTTCATCATAAATACGCTGACGTGATGACGCTTGGAGAACTGGATGTCGTCTAAAGATGTGAAGCCAAAGATTAGGCCCGAAACTGGAGATGCCTTACGGGCATCAAGGGGACGGGATAACACAAAATGGTCGCTCCCGAATGGCGAGCGGATCGCAGTCTGGGTGGTAGTAAATATTGAAGACTTCGATCTTCATTATCCGATCGATGGTGGTGAATCTGTGCCGGATTATCGGGAATATGCCCTTCGGGAATATGGCAATCGTGCAGGAATGGGCAGGATTCTGGCTGAGCTCGATCGCTATGACATCCGGGGAACGGGAGCTCTGAATGCCGCGTTCGCCCGTAATTTCCCAAACTGGATGGCGAAATGCCGTGACCGCGGTTGGGACATGATGGGTCACGGTGATTTCAATAATCGCAAGATGCACAGTTACTCCCCTGATGAAGAAGCAGCGGTGATTCGGTCGATAATGGCCGATATAAGAACGGCCTGGGGGCAAAACCCGGTTGGATGGCTCAGCCCAGGTCTTCAGCAGAGTGAGCACACCCTCAGTGAGCTGGCAAAGGCTGGCGTGGAGTACGTTGCTGACTTTTGTGCCGATGACCGCCCATTCGATATTCCAATAGAAGGATCAGTTATAACTTCGGTTCCATACTCTATGGACATAAATGACAAGGGGGCCTATGGCAGGGCAGCGCTTACCCCTGAGGGATTTAGAGATATGATAATTTCCCAATTTGACGAGCTGTATATGGATGGGGCTCAGTCGCCAACAGTAATGGTGATAGCGCTCCATCCATACCTGACCGGTCTTCCTTACCGTATCAGGGCACTACGGGGTGCTCTTGAGTATCTTCATGCCCATCCAGGGATTTGGTGGGCAACCGGGGCTGAGATAGCCAGACAGTTTAGGATGAGTTCGGGGTTGTAGCCATTGCCGGAATTTAGCTGTGTCTTGAGTTTCTTTTGAGCCCGGTCTTAGAAGCTACTTTTATTAGCTCTCTTTCGGCATAGCTTACGCCTTTGGCTTTTGACCACACCGCGTACAGAGTTCTTGTCAGCTGGAGCCCGGATACCTCGACTCTGATGAGCGTGCCCTGGGCAACTTCGGTTTTGACTGCAAGCTTGCTCAGCACCGTAGCGCTTTTGCTTAGACTTAGAGTGGATTTTATGGCAGAGGTGGATCCGATTTCGGCTTCAAGCTGAAGCTGATCGTATCCCGCTTTTTTCATTCGTGACTCAAATACTGACCTTGTTCCCGATCCGCGTTCTCGAAGAATCAGGGGTGAGTTTGCCAATTTTTCGACACTCACTGGCCGACGCAATTTGGCCCAGGGATGCTTGGGACCTATCAGCACCCACAATTCGTCACTTCCTACTACGGCTTTCTCCAGTTCTTCATGGGAATCTTCGGATTCTATAAATCCCAAATCTCCGCTCTGCAATACGTTGTGTATCACCTGATATGAATTGGCCACTGACAGGTCGGGGATCAAGGTATTTCTGTCTTTTCTTAGAATTGCCAGCCAGCTGGGGATCAAATATTCGGCGATGGTGTAGCTGGCATTGATCTTCAGTCTGTTAGAGGTTTGGTCTCTTAATTTTTGAGCCCCAGACATCAGGTTTTCGGCAGATTTTACTGTCTCTTTAGCCAGATGATATATCTCAATTCCAGCTTCGGTAGCCAGGCATCCCTGGGTGGTGCGTTCCAGCAGCTGCAAATTGCACAGTTTTTCAAGCTCCTGAATTCGCGCGCTTGCAGATGGCTGCGAAATGCGATGAAGATGGGCAGCCTTTGAAACGCTGCCCATGTCGACAACAGAGATAAATAGTTCCAGGCTTTCAAGCGAGGGAGCCAGCGGTGCAAGGGCCATAGCTATAGCTTATACCTATAACTATCCAGGAATTGTGCACTAACTGATACAAAGATCACTTTTTATAGTCAATTGTGATGGCTGACTTTTATAGAGAGGTTTGACTTGTGTCAGTAGGCGAAGTTGAGAAACAATACGACCTCAAATGGATCAAGGTGATAGATCAGACCAAATGTATTGGATG
>JAKBSX010000176.1 GCA_021844725.1 Actinomycetes bacterium
GATGTCACCTGGGAGCAGGGTGGTAAAAGTGCTGATGTAGTTAATAAGCTCTTCAAAACTCCAGAACATGTTTTTGGTGGAGTCATTCTGTCTGACCTGGCCGTTTACACGGGTTGTAACTTGCAGATCGTTTGTCAGATCCAGCTCATCGGTAGTGGCAATCCAAGGACCAATCGCCCCTGAGTGCTCGAAGTTCTTTCCCTGGGTTACGTTGCGGCTGCCGTGTTTTACCCAGTCTCTTACTGTTCCCTCGTTGGCCGGGACCACCGCTACCACATGAGAAAGAGCTTCCTCCTTGGTTATGTGTCTTCCGGCTTTTCCAATTACCAGGGCAATTTCACCCTCGTAGTCAAACTGTGTGGACACCTTTGGCCGGATGATTGGTTGATTATGTGCGGAGAATGAAGAGGGGAACCTGACAAACAGGTTGGGATAATCTCCTCGGGAAAGCTGACCTTTGTACTCCTCTTCACGTTCCGGATAGTTGATCCCAACGCAGATGATCTTTTCTCCTCCGATTATCGGCAGGTTGAAAGTCACCTCATTTACTGAAAAGTCAGGAGCATGGCTCATAGCCTGCTGGGCCAGCTCAAGGTTGTCGGACTCGATCAGTTCAAGCAAGCTTTTCTCTCCCAGACGGGAGCTTAAATCGATGATGTGGTCGTCGGCTGTAACAATTCCGTAGGACTGTTTCCCTTCGAACTGGTATGACGCTAGTCGCATTTAGATCCTTTGAAAATGTAATCGGTGATGATATATGAATAAATCAGATGAATAAGCCCAACGCCAGTGCGTTGGGCTTATAAGGCTTATTAGGCCTCGAGCTGGATGACGTTTCCGTCTTTATCTTTCCCTTGGGCGCGGTACTGGCCGATGTTTTTCATCAACGCCGCATCGGACACGCTGTAGAGGATGGCGTCTTTGTCGGAAGTGTTGACATGCCTTCTCCAAAGGAAGTTGGGAACCGCAATCACATCGTTTGGCTTCCAGGTGAGCTTTTGGCCGTTTACTTCGGTGTATCCCTCTCCTTCAATAACCACATAGTACATTGAGGAGGTCTCTCGCTTGGGCAAAGTTGCCTCATTGGGACGAAGCAGTTGCGAAGCGTATCGAAGGGTGGGAAACACCGATTCACCTGTTATGGGGTTTACCAGTTCCATCTGAATGCCTTCGTATGGATCTCCGGCCTCCTCTTTCAGATCCAGAAGAGCGTTCTTGATGTCAACTCCGGTGTAGTGAAACAGAGGTGACAGCCTTTGTCCAAAGCCTCTCTGATGAGAGACAAAGGTGGGCCGCATTCCACCGTTGCTATACAGCCTCTTTGAATATCCGTCACCTTCTTTGACAGACTGGACCTTGTCGGTGGTGCCAAAAGCAGTCTGGAAGTCCTGGTCTACCCAGGCGCAGTCGAGATATTCCATCAGAGGCCAGTCCAAGGTGTCAATCCAAACCACGGGCTCGGTTCCGTCGTTACCATGGTCATGCCAGGTTCCATTGGGAGTCAGGATGATGTCTCCTCTGCGGGCGTCGCAGCGCTCACCGTCGATATTGGTGTAACCTCCGCCTTCAGTCAGAATCGTACGGCTGGCATTTGGGCTATGCACGTGTGCCGGGGCGATGTCGCCAGGGTTGTAGATAGAGATTGCGCACCTGATGGTATTGGTGACCTGGATTCTGTCATTCAGTCCCGGGTTCATAAGCAGCAAACTCTGACGGTCAGCGAACTCAGTGGGGGAAACATCGGCATTGGCCGCGATCTGTGAAATTTTGTCCAGGTATGGTTTGTAATCGCTCCATCTCCAGACGTACGGCAGAGCTTTCAGCTGGTTTTTGGCGACCTGACCCGAAGCCAATTCCCCTGTCTGATCCGCGCTTGAAATTACGAACCAGGGTTGCTGTGCCGGGGCATTCTTTTGAGTTCGGATCCAAACCTGGAGCTTCTTAGCCTCAGGGTTCAGAGCTTCCATCTGCTCCCGGGCGGTTATTTTCTGCTCCTCGGGTTCTTTTATTTCTCCCACGATTGGCATTGTTTTGTTCTGCGGTACTGTCATAAAAACTAACTCCTTTCCAAAATGGTTATTTTTGACATCAGATTCCTGGGTTAGATGATTTAATCCTGCAGCAGGAATGCTCTTAGGCTTGTGTTAAATTCATCGGGGTTCTCTATATTACATAGGTGCCCCGCGTCAGAAATTGTGACAAACTGTGATCCTTGAACGCTTTGGTGCAGTTTTTCAACACCCCCAACAATAGCATCTTCTTTCCCTGAAATGAAAAGGGTAGGCATTGCCAAATCGCTGAGTCCAGGTCGCAGATCGAAATTGGAAAGAGCCTGAGCACTGCCTATGTAGCCAGCAGGTGATGTTGACCTGACCATTTCAGCAACCTCGACAACCGCGGGATGATTGTTCGCCAAAGACTTGGGGGCAAACCAGCGGCCGACGGTTTCATCGACGATGGCTTCGATCCCTTTTTGCTCAACTATTGAAATTCGCTCTCGCCACTGCTCAGCGGAGGCTTGGCTGGCTGCCGGGCCACAGTCGCAGGCCACCAGCTTGGTCACTCTGTCTGGAGACTTTTTAGCCACTGTGATTGCAGTCATTCCACCCATCGATATTCCTACCAGTGCCGCTTTTTCTATCTTCAGGGCATTCATCAGATTTAGCAGATCTTCGGCTAGAAGGTCAATCGAATAAGGACCCTGTGGTGCATCGCTTTGACCATGTCCCCTTTGGTCGTAGGTGAGAACCTGAAAATTATCTGAAGCCATCTCCACCTGGTGGCGCCATAGACTTTGATTTGTCGCCAGCGAATTTGAAAAGATAACCCAGGGAGCATCTGTTTTGCCTTGTATTCGGCAGCTTAAACTTATTTCGCCAATGGCTACTTTAGTGTTTTTGTCATCCCATCCCAATTTGAATGCCATCCCCCTTGGACAATTACTTGCAGCGATCGATACCCAGGAATTTGGGCATGGATCAGATGTTCGATAAAACTCTTGATTGATCTAACGATATCACCATTGGGTGATTCCTTGCCACGTCATCATTCGATTGGCCGAGTTACCTGGTAGTTGTTAGTTCAAAGACGAAGGTCTAGGAAATATGGCTTGATAAAAAGGAGCTGAGCTCGCTGTCGTAACGCTTTGGATGGAAGTTCCATGACTCTAGATGCCCTGCTCCTTTGGTGGTGATGTAGGTAACCAGTCTGGGCCGGTCCTTTGCCAGTTGGCTGGAGGTGTACGCTGGAACGGTTTTATCGGCTAGTCCCTGGAACAGGAGAATCGGGCAGTGAAGTTGCCGGTCCTTAGCCAGGAAGTTGAGCTGATTCCATTTGACTCCGTAACGCCAGGAGCTAATCCATTTGGCTACGTCAGTAAGCGACTGGGGTAGGGGAATTCCGATTAGAGGAAGATCCATTTGGGCTGCCCCATAGTTGACCGTGGCTGAGAAATTGAGCATCGGAGCATCAAGAACCGTAGCGCTAACTTTGTTAGCTAGGGGTGACCGGTAGAGAAAATTAGTAACTATTCCACCCCCCATGGAGTAACCCAGTAGTACCACGTGGGCAGCTCCATGGGAAAGCGCATAGTTGACAGCGGCCTGAAGATCCTGCCATTCGGTGAGGCCGTAGCGCAAGAGGTCGGATTTTGACTCGGGTGCTCCGGGGTCATTTCTGTATGTGATCATCAGAATTGGAAGCCCAAGCTTATGCAGTACCGGTACTGCGGTCATCCCGTCAAGTCTTGTCATGCCATTGCCGTGAACAGTTATTGCCCAGGTGTTTTTGGTCCCCGGTATAAACCAGGATGGATATTTGCCCAGTGGTCCGTTGTAGTCGACCTTTTGGTAATTAATTCCGAAAGCCACCTTGGGATTGTCGGGATAGGCATATCCGCTCACGTCGGCTTTCTGTCCGACCTTGGGGTCTGCACCTGTAATCAGGGTAAATGTTCGTGTGATGCTGGTAGGCGACTCGGACAAGATGGTGGTGATGTCTCCGTAGCCACCCGACCATCCGATGCCCCAGGTGCCACTGTGACTCTCTTGAGGCGGTGAATTCGGGTTCACTGCCAGGGTGATAGATACAGGGGTGACTTTCGTAACGGTGATGTTGTAGGTGGGCGTCAAATCCCGCCTTGCCTTACCCGAAAGTGCTAGGGTGTAGAGCTTGTCGGAAAAGTACCATCCTCCAGCTCCATAGAAGAGAAGTCCCAGTATCACAACTAGTACTATCAGTCCCCGGAAGATCCTAAATGGAGTAGAAGCCTTTGACTTAGAGCGATTCCACTCTTTTAGATCTACCCCGCTTCTTTGCGCCACCTAGTTCTCCCCAATGCTCTGGCTACTCTCTGCAGAGTGTAGCCGATATATTGCCCGGTATTTTAATTGCAAATTCGCTATTCATAGAAACAGCGTTTTATGGATAGCATCTCTGGACAATGTCTGCTCTAACCGGTCGGGACTATAAGGATTTGAGCTGTTTGGGAGTTATGAAAGAAACATCCACCACTACAGCCTGCTCCAGATTCCAGTCAGCCGAGTTCAGCTCGGCTCTAAATAATGAACACGTTGGAAAACCAAACTCGATTTGCTCCCGGATTTCGCCGTCAGGTGAAAGGCTGTAAGACAATTCTGCTATCCAGGGGTTGTGACCGATCACCAGCAGAGAAGTGATTTCGGTGGGTACGTTAGCTATTAGTGACAGTACAGATTCTGGATGCGCTCCATAAAGGCTGTCTTCAAATCTGATCTCGGGCGGAGGCTCAAGATATGAATTTATTTCTTCTAGAGTCTGTCTTGTTCTCGTTGCCGGCGAGCACAAGATTAAATCGATTACGGTATTTGTCCTGGCCAGATATTTTCCGAGGTTATCGGCATCCTTTATTCCGCGGTGATTTAGTGTGCGTTCAAAGTCGGAGACTGACGCATTATTCCAAAGGGATTTTCCGTGTCTGAGTAGGAATAGATTTTTCAAATGAGCCACCTCTGGGTTGGGTATTGTTGGCCATGCTTTACTGGAGAAATGTTAGCTTGCTAGATTAGAAAGCGAAAGTTGGCATTTATTACGGTTCAGGGGGTTGATCCGGATCTTTTGATACCGAGTCATAGTTTCATCCCAGAGGATGCGGTTTGTCATTGTTTTTGATACAAGACATCGATGATTCAATACAAGGAAGTGGGGGTTGAGGTGTCGCAATCACTGGAAGGGACTCTAATTCGGCCAAGGACTAAGTCGGGCCAAGTAACGCTAGCGCTGGCCCACTATGATCGTCACGGTCCGCTTATCGAGGGAATTGTAACTTTGCCGGGGCTGGATCTCCGGGTGATGGTGGTCGGGCAAAACACCCGCGAGCGTGACGGTGCCAATCGGCATCGGCGAATGCTGCGGGAAGGTGAATTCGATATGGCGGAGGTCTCTTTGTCGTCGTATCTTATGGCCAAAGACAGGGGAGCTCCATTTAGTGCTATTCCGGTTTTTCCACGGCGACTATTTTCCCTTTCTCAGATCTGGACCAGAAGCGACTCGGGGCTAAAGTCACCCGCCGAACTTAGGGGCAAACGGGTTGGTATAAATACCTTTCAAACTACCTTGTCAGTTCTTGCCAAGGCAGATCTGAACCGCATCTACAATCTCAATTGGAGAGATATTTCCTGGACTACAGCACGGGAGGAGACAATTCCGTTCTCTCCAGATGAAAAAGTTGATATTCAAACCCTAAAACCAGGTGAGTCGCTGGTGGACCGTTTATTAAACGGAGCTCTCGATGCAGTAATGGTGCCACATCCTCCGGAGGAGCTGTTGGTTAGTAACCGGATATCCCGACTGCTAAGGGACCCACAGGGTGAAGAGGTTAGTTACTTCAACAGATTTGGGTACTACCCAATTATGCACGTAATAGCGATCAGGGACGACGTTCTTGAGAAGTTCCCGGAACTGTCTAGAAATACTTTAGAGGCTTTTGACCAGTCATTTGAAATCGCCAAAAAGCGCTGGAACGATCCCAACTGGTCACTTCTAGCCTGGGGACGCCAGGAGTTTGAGCGACAACAGGAGCAGTTTAAGACAGACATTTGGCCAAATGGACTGGCAAGGAATAGGGAAAATTTGGCTTGGTTCATCGAGCAGTCTTTTGACCAGGGGCTGATTTCCAGGGTTTATGATCCTTCTGGCCTATTTGCTCAAGATACCCTCGATAGTTGACCCTCCTTTCGGGTGTACGAATCGGTTTTGTATTTCAGTAGCATGACAATCAGGTGGTAGCTGGTTCGATGGGATTCTTTTGGTTAGGGCTGGATGGCGACCTTGGCGGAGTATCTCCGGAAATAAATATCCATACGATCCGAATAGCGCTCAATGAAGATGACAGAGAAATCAAGCTGAATTAAAGTCATTTGAGGATGCCTGATATGGTGTGTTAGCAGCTATTTTCCTGAGGTTGCTAGATTTCACCTGCTTGAGGAGCGAAGAACTATGTCAGCTATAGGCCAAAATGAATTTGTTGG
>JAKBSX010000177.1 GCA_021844725.1 Actinomycetes bacterium
AGGCACGGAATTCTAAATGCAATTCGCTCTGTAAGGAACTTCGGCAAGGTTTGCCTGATCGGCGCTGGCCGAGATATAAATGAGTCATTCATATCTCCTGCGTCGTTTATGAGTCGCGAAGTCTGGATAACCGGGATACACGTAAGTGGCCTGAACTCATGGTTTGACTTAGTCAGATTGATGAGACTTAGGAAGTTCTCTTTTGACAAAGTGGTCACGCATAGCTTTCCTCTGAACAAGGTAAGGGAAGCTTTCGAATTATGGGAAACGCTAAAAGCAGGTAAGATAGCGTTAACGGTTAACGACTAGTGCTCTTTGACAGAAAGGATCGAAACTCCGAGTGTGCACATTGTGACTCACAGCCACACGCTTCAAACCATTTTGCTAAATGAAAAAGGGGAAAACTTTCTAAAACAGCAAGGTGGACTATGGCCTGAACCTTTGATTATGGGGCGGGCTTGCTTATGATGAGGACATGCCTCCCCATATTCCTTCCATTTCGGATATACCTTCGTTGGAATCTGATAACCGGCTGAACACAGAGAACATCAGAAGAACACGTCTGTCACGAAATCGTAGCCAAAATTTTGTCATACTTATGCGGTTGCTGGAAAGACTATCGACTCAACATGTTGCAGGCAATACTTAAAATTACGACTTACTATGCTATTTCCTGGATTGCTATGACTGAGCCAAGAATGAATGTTATCTTGATTATTTCCGACACTTTAAGAAAGGATTATCTCGGATGTTATGGGAACACAACGATACACACGCCCAACATAGACGCATTTGCAAAGAGGTGTGTAGTATTTGAGAATCATTATGCGGCCTCTTTTCCAACTGTCCCGACAAGAGCAGACCTCTTCACTGGCAAGTGGACTTTCACGAAAATTGGTTGGAACCCGATGCCTGAAGATGAAACAGTCCTCCCTGAGATTCTGCAGAGTGAGGGGTTTTCAACTGCTGCCATTGTTGACACTCCTTTCTATATTCGAGAGGGGTTTCATTATGATCGTGGCTTTGACCTGTTAGTGGAAAACTATGGTCAAAGAAGACCCGTAAAAGGAACATCATTAATTCAGAGGAAAGTGCGTCAACGTGACTTTGCAACACATCACAGAACATATGAGGAAAACTACTTTGCACCAGCCACGTTTAGGATGGCTGAACACTGGCTGGAGCAATATTACGCAAATGCACAGCCGTTTTTCCTCTTGGTCGATACATGGGATCCTCATGAACCATGGGATCCGCCAGAATGGTACGCAAAGCTCTATAAGCCGAATTACGCAGGTGAGATTGTTTCACCCACATACAGTTACATTGAGGGAACGAATGTAAAGAAATCAGACATCGATACGGCTCTTGCGTGCTACTGTGGCGAAATAACAATGGTTGATGAAGCAGTGGGTCGTTTCCTGAGGAAAATGGAAAATATGAAACTCATGGATAACACAATTATCATTTTCACATCTGACCACGGATTCTATTTCGGAGAACACGGAATATTTGGGAAAAGCATAACAGGTGTGCCTAAGAGTAAAATAAAGGGGCAGGATGCACCGAGAGATACGTGGCTAAGAAGTCCCCTTTATGAAGAGACCATCCGTATTCCCCTCGCGATATATCATCCAGGGGTGGAACCCAAACGCGTAAACAGCCTCACTTCTGCCATAGATATTATGCCCACAATACTAGATCTTACAAATGTCAAGGCGCCTTCAGCCGTTCAAGGCATACCTTTTACAAAATTAATCACTGAACGCAGTGAAATCAAACACAGGAAGTTTGTTGTATCGTCACCACCATTGAAAAATCCCGGTGATTCGATTAAAATGGTCGATTCTCATTTGAGACAAGTGATAGACTTTCTTCCAATTACAGTAACTACTGAAAAATGGTCGCTCATTTATTCTTCTGAAGAAGAACAGGCTGAATTATACGATTTGGAAAGTGACCCGAAGCAGGAGAGAAATGTTGTTAAAGAATATCCAGAAATCGCAGTAAAATTACATGGATACCTTATGAGTGTGCTTGAGTCTTCCAATGCAGAGCCGCGCCTAATTGGGCCGAGGAAGACTATTAAACGCAATATTTAATTTGAGTATCAAAGAGGCTGCAATTGATAGACCTTACAGGGAAACGCTGTGTAATAACAGGTGGCGCAAACGGCATTGGTGAAGAAACTGCAAAACTGTTCCAAAAGTTGGGAGCCGACGTACTGATAATGGATATTGACGAGAGAAAAGGTCGACAACTAGTGAACAACACTGAAAGCGGGAAAATTGCCTTCAAAAGAGTTGATCTCGGGAATCGATCCGATATTCTAAAGGCAACAGAAGAAATGGATTCTATTCCAGAAAAGGTAGATGTGTTGATAAACAATGCCGCGTACTTCAACAGATATAGCGTTCTGGATATTTCTGCAGAGGAATGGGATAAGACCTTAGAAGTGAATCTTACAGCCCCCTTTCTTCTCTCAAGATGGGCTGCGTCCAACATGATCGGGCGCGGAAAGGGCGGCAAAATAATAAACGTCTCGGCCGTTCAGGCCCTCCTGCCCCTTGAGTCGTCTTTTGCCTATGCTTCAACAAAGGGCGGCTTAATATCACTTAGCAAGAGTTTGGCGGTTGACTTGGCGCACTACGGGATTCTTGTAGCAGCAGTTCTGCCAGGACCGATATTCAGCACTGACATGGAGAGCAACCTCTACAGCGAGGATGAAATCAGGTCAATTGATGAAAGGGCTGCAACACTGATAGGCCGAATGGGCAGAAAGAGTGAAGTTGCCAAACTACTGGCTTTCTTATCTTCGGACGATAACTCATTCATGACTGGCAACTGCATTGTGATTGATGGCGGAAGGTTGATTAGCCGAAAACAGGATCCGCAGGAGGTCATCAAACAAGGTTTCGATGGACATCGAAATTAGAGTGGTGTTTAAATCCAATGTCTTGGATGTAATAATGCGTTATCCGACTCTGCGACAATCTCAATTTATGATATATCTCGCCTGCATAATCAGGAAGCGATGAAGTGCTCTCAATGAAATCCGGAAATAGGGAGATTTGGAATGAACTGTTATCCATGGAGACCGTCGACGGGCATGCACATCCATGGTCAGCGAGTTCAGTCAATGCCAATGGACCGGACATCAGATGGGGGTTAAGACACGACCTGTCTTACACAGCGTTGATGAGGGAATGGAAGTCACTACTGGAGTTTTGCAATTCGGACGGCCGCGATTACAATATTGGTGAATTGGCTCGGAAGATTGGCCTGAGCGAGATACTGATAGACACTGGCTGGCCTTTGAATAAGTCAGGCAAAAGGGACATGTTTCCTTCGGAATTCATTCCCTTTCACAGACTCGCTAGAATTGAGGACGCCTGGGCGGAGGCGCTTGAAGGACGAAAATCATTGAATGCAGTAATGGATGGTCTCAGTCAGGCACTGGTAGAACTTAAGCGAACGACAGTGAGGTTCGCAGGATGGAAAAGTGTAGTGGCATATAGCACAGGCCTTGACATTTGTCATCGATCAACAAGGAACATCGCGGATGCGTTGAGATTATTTGCAGCAAGACCAAATCAACCGATCCCAAAAGAGCTTGCAGACTGGTTATTCTTAATGACCATAAAAGAAATTTCAAGAATGGGTGATGTTCTTCAGCTACATACTGGGTTCGGTGCATCAATGTCCTGCCAGAGTAAGACTGATCCAAGTAATTTGATTCCGATCCTCGCCGATGATGCAGGATCACTGAAGGTGGTTTTATTGCATTCTGGATGGCCCTTTACCAGGCAGGCGGGCTGGATGGCCAGAATGTTTCAGCATGTTTACGTTGATTTATCCATGATGCCGCTTTACCATCCTCTTGAATACACGGACATACTTAGAGAACTTTGGTACATTTCGCCACATGATAAACTCATATATGGCTCAGACGCCTTTACCACTCAGGAAAATTATGTCTTGGCACTCTGGCAGGCGAAGTCCAGCCTCTGTGAATTAGGTGCAGAGTTATTACAATTCGGTCTTGACAAAGAGGAAATAGAAACTGGATTCAGATCATTTTTGAGCAACAACTGCAGGAAATTATATAATTTGCATATTGGAAATGGTGATTAAGTGAGATATCCAAAAGGCCCTGCGTACGCCTTTGGTACGATAGTTCCTTCAGTCAATAAGGTGTTCGAAGAGGAGTTCAGGAGAACGCTGCCTAGGGACGTGGCAATGCATTTCAGTCGCGCACAATATCGGTTCGATACGGCGAATCCTTTGGAAAACCTGATTGATGACTCTTCTAAAGCTGCGGAGGATCTCAGTCATTGTGATGTAGACTTGGGTATTTTCGCTTGTACTGGTGCAAGTTTCCTCCATGGAAGCAAAGGTAATAATGAATTGACTGCGAAGCTATCTGCCATAATTGGTGCTCCGGTTCTAACGGCCTCAACTGCTGTTCTTGAGGCTCTCAAAAGTGTTAAGGCACATAGTATCTCCCTCTTAACTCCATATACTGAAAGTGGGACGCATCGAGAAATCAGATTCCTTGAAGAAAATGGTTTCACGGTCAACAATTATCATTACATGAATGTGGTCAATGCTAAGTTAGAAAGTCGCGTGCCATATAAGGAAACTTACGAGAAAGCATTGAATATCAATGATGAGAAATCCGACACTCTTCTTATCAGTTGTACAAATCTCTACAGCTGGTTCCTTGTGCCACGATTGGAGAAAATCATAGACAAAACGGTCATCACCAGTAATCAGGCCATCATGTTTGCTTCACTAAAAGAACTAAAGCATCCAATGATAAACCCAGCGAGATACGGCAGGCTTTTTGACACAGCTGGTTGGAACATCCCATAAGAGTTCAGATAAGACATAGCGCCATGCGAGTAGTCGTTAAAAATCTGAGCGGCCTATGAGGCTGTTTGTCTCGCAGCCGCATTGGGTCAAATTCACGAACCAATACTCTTGATCCGTTCAGGTTCAGTGTAGCTGGGGTAGCAGCACTGCCGTACATTGTGCACATTGGGCGTGGCGTTTCAATTTCAGAGCACTGATTGCATTTCGATATCCTCCGATGATAGGTTTCACATCAACAACCCCATTTGACGGCTCAATCAAAATCAATCCGCCGTCCTGCTCATCCTCGTGCGAAGCACTTCATCAGCATACCGCCCGGGATCATTATGAGCAGTCCATGCGCAACAACCAGTGGTCATTCACGAGTCAACGGCTTCACGTACAGTCGAGTAATTTGTTATCACCTCCGCTGCTTGTCCTGAGATCATGCATTGTTCCTTGGTCTGAATGCACCTTTGTTGGCCGATTGCCCATGGCTTAACGATATTTCCATGACAGCAAAAGCGTCGAATATGAGAGGATTTGAGCACTTTCGACCGAGGCGAACTAGCGAAGTCATGGGGATTTGGCCGCTTTCGTATGGATGAATTTACAGACAAAGCTGTACACTACCTGAAAGGCGTTCGATGGTATGAATAACACTGAGAGGAGATGTGGGGTCGCATAACCCGATCAAACGATCGTCACTCGTTCTTATAACGGATCTTATTCAATCTGGGCTTTCGTTCTCTGATGAGACCTCTTTCAAGCATGTTGGTTTTGTCGTAATTCCGAACTACCTTGTATTTTATACTCTTCAACCCAAGAAAATCAGGGACGTCGCCATCAAGATGCTCCCTTGCACGCCTCCTTAAGTTTTTGCTTTTGCCGATATAATCGGGTCTACCTATTCCCATGGGACCACTTATCACGTAAACTCCCGGTTTCTCAGGAATCGCGTCTATGTCATCCTTTCTGTATTTCCCTTTCTTGAAATTCACCATACACAATCAGATGAGTGAATCATCTTCTATCTACTTAAGAACATTTGTCGTATCTGTGTCGTAAAGCGTTATTCTCGTCACTACACTCGCCATGACTTTAGCCATCCTTACGTAATGTCGTTGGGCAAGGCGTTTCAATTTTACTGACCGAAAATGGCAAAAAAGTGAAACACTGCTTCCGGGGCCGATACCCCGAAAAAAGTTGTTAACCTGTTACATGTAACAATTTTTATTATATATCCATTCGCCGACTCATCCATCACGCACCCCTTTTTCGTTGTCGGCGAAATTGCCAGCAGTGCCTTAAGAGGACATGACAAAATTCCGTTCAGAGCAAACCGACGCCATTCACGCAGTCTGCCGCCAAGCCCAGTCGTCAGCTCCCTGACCGGATTGCCTGAATATAATTGCCTCGCCACGGCATCTATGAGCCCCAGGGCATCCGTGATACCATCCGCATATTCCAGTTCACACCAGTCGACGGCACAGGGGGCATCGCAATGAACGGGGGATACAGATTCTACTCTCTCGATTTTCCGGAGAGTGTGGACTTTCAGTTTTCAACGCTTGTCCGCAATATAGTGAAAGGAAGGCACGCCATCAATCTGATCATACAGAAAGAGGGGCTGTCTCCCA
>JAKBSX010000178.1 GCA_021844725.1 Actinomycetes bacterium
GTCGGTCCCAGAACAAAGCTTCCCCCTTTGGCCTCCACCCGCATCAGAACATCACTCATAGTTTCGATGCGGCCAGTTTGCTCCCATAGCTCCACCGGGTGAAGCGCCGAAAGCATAACTTCCTGGGCACCTGCACTGTCGAGTTCCTCCCTGACGATCTGATTCAATTTGGCAAGAACCTTCAAACCGAGCGGAAGAAAACTATATACTCCGGAAGCCAATCGCCTTATGTAGCCAGCTCTAACCAGTAGCTGATGGGATTCCGCCTCAGCATCCGCAGGAGCCTCTCTCTGGGTTTTTGTCGCTAATCTCGTCATTCGCATGGGTAAAGGATATTTGCTTTTCGATCGGGGGGAACTGGAAAACTAAAAAGCTTTTCCAAAGTTCCATGCCAAACCGTTATGACTAAGCATCTTCTTTATTTGCCAGCCGCTTTCGAATCAACTCCACCTTTGTCTCCGAATTATTAGCATCGGCGCCTTTGCTGGCCAATAGTTCAGCCCTGTCGAGTTCCGCTTCACGGGCTGCACTTTCGTCTGCGGCAGCCAAGCGTGCTTCCACGCCCTCATCCACCAGCCTCTGTGCTTCCCGTATAAGTTCAGAGACCATGTCCTGCTCCGGTACTACTCTTACGATTTTCCCTTTGATAAACAAGTGGCCTTTATGCTTACCTGCCGCAATTCCCAAATCTGCCTCACGAGCCTCGCCTGGGCCGTTTACCACACATCCCATCACTGCCACCTGTATAGGAAGATTTAGCTTCTCCATCTCCTTCTGGACCTCGCTGGCAACTTTTATCACGTCTATTTCGGTTCTGCCACAGCTGGGACAGGCGATCAAATCCAAACCTTGACGCTCACGCAGCCCTAGTGCCTCGAGCAACTGCCGACCGGCCTTTGCTTCCTCTACCGGATCAGCAGTGAGAGAATAGCGAAGCGTGTCGCCGATCCCTTCCGCTAAAAGTGTAGCTATGCCAGCTGTTCCCTTTATCAATCCCGCTGGAGGAGGACCGGCCTCGGTAACACCCAGGTGCAGAGGTGCGTCGGTTACTTCAGCCAACATGCGGTAGGCTTCGATCATCAGTGGAACGTTAGATGCTTTTACGGAAATCTTGACGTCGTCAAAATCCACTTCCCTAAAAAGTGAGAGTTCATATAACGCAGACTCAACCAGCGCCTCTGGAGTAGCTGTGCCGTACTTTTTATATAAATCCGGGTGCAATGAACCAGCGTTTACTCCAATTCGAATTGGGACTCCTCTGCTTTTAGCCTCCCGGGCTACAAGTTTTATCTCCTCGGGCTTTCGAAGATTACCTGGATTTAATCGAAGACAGGCAACTCCGGCTTCGAGCGCCGCAAGGGCCATTTCATAGTGGAAATGAATGTCGGCTACAATTGGCACAGGCGACCTGGGCACTATTCGAGCTAATCCCTCTGCCGCGTCAGCATCATTGCAGGTGCAGCGGACGATATCGGCGCCAGCTCCATAAAGTGAGTAGATCTGAGAAAGTGTGCCTTCTACATCCGAAGTCTTAGTGGTGGTCATCGACTGGACAGATATTGGAGATCCGCCACCGACTGGAACACTTCCAACCATTATCTTCCTTGATAATCTTCGGGGCTTTGAAAAACCAGTTTGTCTACTCATTTAGATCGACCTTCCAAGATACATTTCTCATCCGTTAGACACAATTTTATTTTCGCTTTGACACATCGACAATGTAATGAACACTCGTATCGCCGCCCGCTTATCCGAAAGGATTTGAAAGTGGATGAGTTATATCCAAGTACAGAGCGGTCACGCCGAGCAAGATAATAACCGTCAGGACGAAATAAGTTACAGGCATCAATTTCATGATGTCTACCTGATACCGCTTCTGCTTAGTCGAACGAATCCGCTCATAAATTGCAATGGCAATATGTCCACCATCTAATGGAAGCAACGGTATTAGATTGAATATTCCCACAAATATGTTTATTGAGAACAGAAGCGAAATTACCGAACCGATACCTGACCGAACCGCCTGAGATGCCAACCTGACAATACCTACTGGTGATTCAAACCTGGAAGAAGCTCCCGGAGAGTTGATTTGAGTTGATGGATTCTGAAGTTGGTGAACATAGCTCGAAATTCCATGAGGTGAGAAGTGGCTGACCAGCGCTCCGATAGTTTTCAAAGAGTAGCTCCACATATTGGTGGCTGAAGCTCCTATTGCGCTAATTGGATTCATCTTTTGAATTGGCGAGACTAGCTCAACCCCGATGATTCCCGTCGGCTTGGAGGACTTCGGAACTATTGGCTGCCCTGAGACTGTCACGTTATTAGCGTTAGCTGGCACAACATGTTTTGTTGCGGTCGTCCCGTTCCTGGTAACCACCAAAGTAACTTCCTTACCAACCGAATGGGAGATAATTTGTGCAAGTTGGGAGGAGCTTGTAATTTTCTTGCCGTTGGCAGAATCTATAATGTCTCCGGGCTGAAGACCCGCTTTTGCCGCAGGAGCTACGCTGTTGTCAAATTTGCTTACGGCAGCGATTTCAACTTTCGAATTATTAGGAATCCCTATAAAGCTAAACAACGACCAAAGCAGTAAAAAAGCCATCACAAAGTGCATAACCGAACCAGCGGAGGTAACGATCACCCTTTGGTAGAACTTTCCCTGACGGTAGGTCCTAGGTTCATCTTGTGGATCCACAGTTTCAAGCGAATTCATTCCGATGATTCTCACATAACCACCCGCAGGAATTGCTTTAACCCCGTATTCGGTCTCACCTTTTCGAATTGACCACAACTTAGGACCAAATCCCAAAAAGTACTCAGTAACTTTCATCCCTGACATTTTGGCGGTTATAAAATGGCCAAGTTCATGGATCATAATCATCGCCACCAAGGCGGCGACTACAGCGATGGTTCCAATGGTGTTGGTATATAAACCAACCACCACGATCGCGAACACGACAAGAATCAACCGGATGACCGAGCGCCCTTGTCCATTCCGGGCAGCTGAAAGGTCTGAGGCCTCGGTAGTCGTATTTTCCGACTGATCGTGGCGCGAATTCAATTATTTCCCCTTTCTCGAACTAATTGCTCAGTTACCCGCCGTGCTGTAAAGTCAATTTCCAAAACATCCTCTATTGAATCTAAAACGGTATCCTGGTACTGCTCCAAGCTGGCCCGAACCGTTTCAAAAATCTCTATCCACCTGATTTTGTGTTCTATAAAAGAGCGCACCGCAATTTCATTTGCTGCGTTAAGCCAGGTTGGGGCTGCTCCTCCACGTTTCCCAACCTGATATGCAAGATGCAGTGAAGGAAACTTTTGATGATCGGGTGGCTCGAACTGTAGGGTCCTAACTTGACCCCAGTCCAGTGCCGCAAAGCTGTAAGTTAATCTGTCTGGATAACTTAGAGCATAACCTATTGGCAGCCTCATATCCGGTCCAGAAATTTGCGCTATAGCCGATCCATCTCTAAATTCAACCATTGAGTGGACTAAAGACTGGGGATGCACAACCACATCTATGCGATCGTAATCAACTGCAAATAGCTGCTGGGCCTCAATTACCTCTAGTCCCTTATTCATCAACGTAGAAGAATCCACACTTATTTTCTGCCCCATTGACCAGGTTGGATGTGCCAACGCGTCTTCTAAGGTGACGCTCTCAAGATCAGCCCAATCCCAAAGCCTAAAAGGGCCACCAGAAGCAGTGAGAATCAACCTTGACACTTCGTCACCGCTGTGATTTCCAGATCGCAAAGCTTGATGAATGGCAGAGTGCTCTGAATCGACCGGAATAATCTCGCTCCCGGATTTGGCCCTTACTTTAGAAACTAATTCACCGGCAGCTACTAACGACTCCTTGTTTGCAAGCGCCAAACGCTTGCCGCTCTGTAGTGTTGAAAGAGTCACCGGTAATCCGGCAAAGCCTACTACGGCATTTAGCACTACCTGACCTAATTCCGCAATCCCAGCCGAAGCCTCTGATCCCGTCACAATTTCCGGAGAATAACCGAGCCCTTCTCGTAGCTGAGGAACGTACTTTTCATCAAAAATACCAATAAATTTTGGCCTAAATTGATTGGCTTGCTCCACCAATAGATCTACATTTGAATTGGCTAAAAGCGCGACCACTTCAAATTGATCGCTGTTGGCACTTATTACATCTAATGCCTGAGTTCCTACCGAACCAGTTGACCCTGCAATACTTACTTGAACCAAAATTCACTCCAGTAACATGGCGTCTAACTGATATGCAAGACTTTCAAAAGGTAATATACCGCTGGTAGGACAAATAATAAACCATCGATCCTATCAAGCATACCACCATGTCCAGGTAACAGCTTTCCCATGTCCTTTATACGCAGATCCCTCTTAATCATAGATTCAGATAAGTCCCCAAGCGGGGATATCACAGCCACCACGATTCCCAAAACTAACCCGCTGGAGGGAGTCCACGGCGCAATCATTGGTACAACCAAAGCACCCACTATTACCGAAGCACATGACCCCGCGATAAGGCCTTCCCAAGACTTCGACGGACTTATCTCAACAGCAAGTTTATGGCTGCCGAAAACTGAGCCAAAAAAGTAGGCAACGGTATCGTCGGCAACTGTAACTATGATCGCCCCAAGTAAGAATGCGATACCGTTTGCATGAGGAAAATCCTGAGGGCGCAATAACAAGGCGGCGAAAGATCCGAGGCCACCGATCCATATAACCCCCAGATAGGTGATAGAGATATTCAGAGTGGGCTCACCTTTGATAACTCCGAACAGATACCACAACATCGAAGCAACTACCAAAAATGCAAATACGAGTGGAATCCCACCCGTGCCCTTCAAATAAGTGGTAACTAGAAGTGATATAACTGCCGCAATGCCGAGAAGAGAAGCCGGACGAAATCCTGCTAATCTCACAGTGTCATAGAATTCGATAAGCGCCAAAGTAATGGCAATAACCACCACGCCAAGTGCGGTCACAGTGCCAAAGTGGAAGGCTAAAAGAACGACCAACCCCAGGCCAATTCCCGTGCCGATCCGAGAAATCGGTAGATGCCTTTCCTTCACTTCAGGTATACGCCTCTCTGGCCGAGTTCTAAGAATCTTCTCTTTGCGTGAAGCAAAGTCTGATGGAATATACGCTGATTCGTCAGCAGTACTGGCAGCTTTTACTTGCTCCTGCTCGTTCCCTTTTCTAACGCCACCATGGCGATCCTTTATTGAGCTGTCAACCTGAGCAAACCGTAACCTAAAAGATGGGATGTTAAAACGTCGAATTGGCAGTGCTATCTCCTCAGCACTGGCAAATTCACTCTGAAGGTCCCCATCACTCGATACATCTCCTGAAATGCTACCTTTAGCCTTCCATGTTATCGGATTACGGTCTAAATGACTGATTCCTTCCCTGGACGAGCCACTGCGAAGGAATTGTCTGGAACCGCTTTTTCTTTTATGAATGGGAACATTTGGGGAAATATGGACCGAATTGGTGGAGGAATCCCCGCTATCCGGGGTTAGCTCTTTGCCATTTACAGAACCTGCACTTGTTCCATCGTCAGATGTAATCCCGAGCGAATAACCTGGTGGCGAATAACGCAACTTAGAAACACCACTGTCGCCATCTAGTTCAGATAGAACCCGTGGTATCTCCCCGGTTGGCGGATCAGTCCAAGGTGGGAGCTCGAATCCTAGAGCATCTCCTGCCTCTGATCCAGGGGGCTTAAAACTAAAGTCAACATAGTTGCCGTTCTCACCCGATTCCGGATCGACTTGCCCACCATTGTTAGTCATAAATCCTCCGGCCCTCAAGAGTGTTGCACAAAATCTTGCCTAAACTTCTAAAAGCTCTTTTTCTTTAGTGGCAAGCATCGTATCAAGCTCAGTTATATATCCAGACGTCAATTTATCTAAATCCTTTTCGGCCCGATCGAGGTCATCAGTAGTTATGCTGCCATCCTTTTGCGCTATCTCCAGTTCGTGTCGGGCCGCGCGCCTTAGGTTGCGAACAGACACTTTGGCCTCTTCCGCCTTTGCTCTCACAACCTTTACAAGTTCTTTGCGGCGCTGTTCATTCAGCGTGGGAAAAGTCAACCGAATGATGGAGCCGTCATTGGACGGATTAATTCCCAGATCTGAACTCTGAATCGCTTTCTCGATCGCTCCTAGTGCAGACTTGTCATAGGGTGATATCACGAGAACTCTAGCTTCGGGCACTGATATGCCAGCAATCTGCTGCAACGGGACGCTCGACCCGTAGTAGTCAACAGGTAATCGCTCGACAAGTACCGGAGAAGCCCTTCCAGTTCTCACCGTAGCAAAATCAGCTTGAGCATGGGCTATAGCCTTAGCCATTTTGTCTTTTGTTGCCTCATAATTATCGTTAATTATTGATTGATCCATTAGCTCACCAAGGTACCTAACTGTTCTCCAATCAACGCACGCAATATATTTCCAGGGGTCATGATATCGAACACTAGTATGGGTAAATTATT
>JAKBSX010000179.1 GCA_021844725.1 Actinomycetes bacterium
CCGATTGGACGCTGGCTGTTGACGGTGACGGAAATCTGATCGATGGCGATCAGATTTTGGCTATGTTTGCACTTGACCTGAAATCCAAAGGCCAGCTAAAAGACAATTCTGTGGTTGTCACCGTTATGTCGAACCAAGGGTTTCGCAATGCTATGTCGAGAAACGGCATAAAAGTACATGAAACTCAAGTTGGCGACAGGTATGTGCTGCAAGCATTGGAGCAAAATAGATTTGTGCTGGGCGGAGAGCAGTCTGGGCACATAATATTTCGGAATATTGCTACAACTGGTGATGGGCTTCTAAGTTCTATGAAGTTACTCGAGCTACTGAACGCCAGTGACAAAGATCTTTCCGAGCTAGCACGAGTGTCGATGACTAAATTGCCACAGTCGATGATTTCTATGGAGTTTGCAGATCCTAAGCGGATAGAGGAAATTATTGGCTTATGGGAGATGGTATCAAGGTTGTCTGATGAACTTGGGGACTCCGGAAGGATACTGGTGCGGCCGAGTGGCACTGAACCCAAGGTTCGAGTCATGGCGGAAGCGCCGGATCGAGAGACGGCAGATAACATCGTTCAGGAGATTTGTGACTATCTCGTTGACTTTCGATAATGATCACACTTTGACTCGATTGTTTGTAACGCCACGATGAGATTGCCTCGTATCCATGGAAGAAAACCCTAGACTCTAGCCATGTGCGGAATTATTGGTTCAACAGGCAAAAAGGCATCGCTTATCGACCTAATCGAAGGCCTGGGTCGACTGGAGTACAGAGGTTATGATTCCGCTGGAATCGCGGTGATCTCAGACCTTTCGAAACTGGAGCGTCTTCGGGCTGTTGATGGTACAGCTTCACTTGCATTACTCGATGAGCTGTCTAAAGGAATAAACGGAGTTTATAGCGCAGGAATAGGCCATACCCGGTGGGCAACCCATGGCAGGGTCACCACCGAGAATGCCCATCCGCATTTTGACTGTACTGGAAATATCGCAATCGTCCACAATGGGATAGTTGAGAATTTTAGAGAACTAAAGGAAGAGCTTGCCAACGCCGGGCATGTCTTTACTTCACAGACTGACACCGAGGTGATTGCCCATCTTCTAGAGAACTATCTCAAAGAGGGCGCAAACCTTACTAGTGCAGTATCTTTGGCCATGACTCAGTTGCGTGGGGCTATGGCAATAGTGGCCATAGATGTCAACGATCCGCAAACCATAGTGGCATGCAAGAGGATGGCACCTCTAATCGTCGGATCAGGGAACGAAGTTAACTTTGTAGCTTCTGATGTACCAGCTATTTTAGGCAAAGCAGATACTTTCTATCAGGTTGGTGACAATCAGGTGGTAGTTGTTTCACCGGAAGAGATTTCACTTTACGATTTGTCTGGCAACCAGCTGGAGCTGTCAAAGATTGATGTGGAATGGGATCTTGATGCTGCGGTCAGAGGAGGATTTCATGATTTCATGTCTAAGGAGATTTTTGAACAGTCGAACTCGGTACGGGATACCCTTCTTGGTCGTATGAATCCGGATGGCGAAATTATATTAGACGAGATGCGGCTAAAGATCGACGATCTCCAAGAAATAAACAAGATCTTTATCGTAGGTTGTGGTACTTCATATCATGCAGGTATGGTCGCAAAGTATGCAATTGAGCATTGGACCCGGCTTCCGGTCGAGCTTGATATATCTTCGGAGTTCAGATACCGCGATCCTGTCGTCGATAGTCAGACTTTGGTGATTGGCGTGAGTCAATCCGGCGAGACGTTGGACACGATGGCCGCTATGCATGAAGCATCTTTATTGGGAGCCAAGACGTTGGTTGTTTCCAATGTCATGGGATCTTCGATGGCTAGGGCCGCTGATGCCGTTTTATACACCAGAGCCGGTCCAGAAATTGGGGTGGCGGCAACCAAGACGCACACTTCTCAAATCGTGGCGTTGCTATTGTTGGCACTTTACTTAGCTCAAGTTCGTCATAATCTCCAGTTGTCTGAAGTTGGAGAGATTTTTAGCGAGTTACAGCTTTTGCCCCCGAAAATTGACCAAATCCTTGAAACCAATGACAAAATTGCTTCAGTGGCACAGTCGATGGTGGATGTGAAGAGGTTTTACTTCATCGGCCGTCAAATTGGCTATCCCGTAGCATTGGAGGGTGCCCTGAAGTTGAAGGAGATCAGTTATTTGCCGGCAGAAGGTTATCCGGCAGGTGAGCTTAAGCACGGACCAATCGCAATGATTGATGCCGATGCCGTTGTTTTTGGTATAGCCACTCGCACCCGATTATGGGAAAAGACTATCTCTAACATCGAAGAGGTGAAGGTGAGGGGGGCAAAGGTTGTGATGATAGTCAATTCGGGAGATGACGCTTCCAGCAGCCTGGGAGACCTGGCTTTTGAGGTTCCGCAAACGCATCCCCTCCTTGCGGGAGTTTTGGATGTGATACCGCTGCAATTATTTGCGTATCATCTGTCGATTGCACTGGGAAATGACGTCGACCGACCTAGAAATCTAGCTAAGACTGTTACAGTTGAGTAGAATCCTGATCTGATCTAATAAGTTTTTGGTAGAAATTTCTGGGCTAAATCGTTTCTTGACAGCGTCGCTGATTTCGGCTCTAGTCTTTGGATCGATCCTGGAAACGGCTTCTATGGCTTCAACAAACGCTTTTTCAGCATAAGGCTCAATTGCCAGGTTGGGAGCAAAAACTGACTCTTTTAGGCCTCCTAAATTTGTGGTTACAACTGGTAAACCCAATGCTTGTGCCTCAATCGGTATAAGTCCAAGACCTTCAGCTTTAATGGATGGGGTAATCACGACATCATGATCTAAATAAAGAGAGATTAGTGATTCAATTGAAACTTGCTTTTCCACAACTTGTACGAATGGTTTGGATGCTGCCAGATCGAGGAGCTGAGTATGCTCTTGGGTCTGAAAATCCCAAGGAGAGATGTTTCGAACTACTGTTAGCCGATCAAGATGGTTTAGATTGTGCTCGAACGCTTGGATTACCCATCTAAGCCCTTTTTTCTCCAGTGTTCGGTTAGGGAAAAGAACCTTGATCGGTTTATGAAGGTTCTTAGGTTGGACGCTAACTTGTTTCTCGATGAATGGCCTACCGATAAAGGGGTACATGACCTTGGTGTTTGCAGAAGTGTAAGTCTGATTTACGTGGTCCGCGAGTGCTTGGCTGACTGCGAAGTTGTGGCATTTTGATAGTGTCTCAGTGATTTCTCGGTTACTGGTAGTTGCAGGAATCATCCAGGCGTCAGGATAGTTGTGAAAGATATTTATCTTTACAAACGTTCCAGATAATTTCCACATAGGCCTGTTGTTAGAGATTGTTACGTCAGGCTTAATTGAATCTAACTGCGAATTGAGATCTGCTAAGTTTGAGAAATGAAGTAGGTTTTGGGGGTCCACGGATATTCTCTTGGCAGGAGGAATTGACAGCAGACACACATTGACACCTTGTTGTCTGAGTTCTTCCGCCCACCCCAAGCAAAGTTTTTCCAGAGCTCCGACTGAGCCGTCCATATATCCAAGATCCGTACCAATTATGGCTATTTTCAAAATTAAGTTCTCGCAGCTATTCTGACTTGCAAAGACGACTATCTAACGTTTAAGCAGTACCCATCCCCGGCAAAAATAAGTTGCGTAGAAGAGCGTTGATTGTTCGAAGCCACTATCTTCGAGTAGTTTCGAAAGTGTCCCCTGAGTTACAAGTGGCAAAGTTTTCACTTGATTTGCTTCAGCCTCAGAATTAATTGTCAGGATTCCATTTGATTTATCCAGAGTCATTTTCCAAGCGTCAAGCTGTCGGTCAAACTCTGGTTCTGCACGATCCCCCGTCAGAGTGACCAGGACAAATGGGGAACCTGGCTTGAGATGTGAACTTATTGACTTGAGTAGCTTAAGTTTTGTCTCGTTATCAAGAAAGTGCAGCAGCAGGTTACAAAATGCCCCGTCGTATAGTTGGTCGATTGAATCGTCTAGCAAAAGCGAGGAAAGTCCGCTCACCGAGAATTGATCTGGCCGATTAGAAGACTCATTTTGGCTAGTTGCTGCATCGTCCGGCTGGTATACGGCCATTTGCCAAGTTGGATTGGAGGTCTGGAGCGCCTTTGTTTCGTTAAGTCCACCGCTATTGGCAATCAAGATAGTTTTCGAGGTCCCGAGATGGGAACTGAGAAAAGTGTGGACTAGTTCATATAGATGGGCTGCCGTGGGTAAGGACATAACAAGCTGTTCAGTATCAGCCGAGCTATAAAGAGGGTTATATCTGTGTTTGATAGTTGGTGCCAATGCTCCCTCAAATCTTGATGTTTAGGTTTGGCCATAGTCGAATTGTACGATAATTTTAGCCATGTCGGATTATTGTCCTGGTTAATTTATGACCTTCTTCGGAAAACGGATAAGACCTTTTACTGGTTGCTTTTCTGTAGAGTAACGATTTAATAAGCAAGAAAGCTGATTTCAAATTTTCTAGAATCTGGATAGTCTCAATATTCAGATTTATTGGTTCATACTGTAGGCGTGAGGAAATTACTCGAGGTCCGGCTTTTACTTTTACGGAGTAAACTGACAAATCTGCGCTCGTAGCTCAACGGATAGAGCATCTGACTTCGGATCAGAGGGTTGGGGGTTCGAGTCCCTCCGAGCGCGCTACATAAGTGCAGGTCACAGATATTAGCAATCTCGGGCTATTGTACGTGGTAAGATAAACCCAACAATTAACGGCTCTTCGGATATTTACGGTGTCAGCCAGCCCTAGGTGAAACTTTTAGGTAACCACGATTGAGTCAAGAACTCTTCAATTGGGTATTCCGGCATACGACAGCGCTATGATTCTATAGTTCCGGTAATTGGTATACGCATGAGAACTCTGCATTTAAGTAACGCTCCGGCCTCAATCTCAGAATCTCGGGTTGCCCGTTCGAACCTTGCCGGGCTTCTAGCGTGGATGGCGATCCTCGGTTTCGGCGTTGGCAGCTTTTCTGCCGCGATGCCCGCAGTTATCCTGGCTGTTACGCCAAAAAGTGAGACATCTAGCGCCATGAGTGTTAACCAGGTAGTGCGCAGTGTTGGGTTATCTTTTGGAAGCGCTGTTGGGGGTCTAGTGCTAGCTGCAGGTACGGCCACCGCCCATCTCTTTCCGACCGATGGTGCCCGCACAGTAGCCGCATTAATCGACAGCGCGGCAATGGTGGTCACAGCGATGACGAGCATCGTTCTCTCCTACCAACATGGACCCTTGATGGAAGCGACGGCGAGTACGACTATTATGCAATCTGAGGAACAGGGCGAATCGAGCCAATGACTGTCGCCCTCAGCCAAATCGTGCCCATCGTGGTCCAACCTTCAAGATCCAAAGCGCCAATAACTACACACTTACGTGTGGCAGTCTTCGGAAGAACTCGTGGCATGTTTGATAGGAATAGTCAGCTACGGATAAGAAGTTTTCGAGAGTCTTGAGATTGTAAGGAAAAGGTACACCTCTGCACTTTTGTCGCCATGTGCCAAAAGTGCATTTAGTTTTTCGCTCATATCTTCTCTAAGTTATGTGACCTAATAACAAGGAGTTTCCTTTCCCCTACAGGGATCACCTTTTCTACCTCGGTGATCAAGGTATTTCTGCTTAACTCTTCTTCGGATATTGTCCAGGGCCTGATTACAAAATGGCGGGTTTTGGTTGGATATCTGGAACAGTTTACATTCTGGTATTCTGATATCTATGATGACGTTTTGGTGTCTCAGCATTTGTTTTTACTGGGCGTGATGAGTCAGGAGCCATGATGCAGTTAACTGCCGTACTGATGCGTGCAGACGAGGGTGGATTTGTTGCACTTAACCCTGAGACTGGTACTACAACTCAGGGGGACACGCTTGACGAAGCCATCCAGAATCTCCAAGAAGCGACCGGTTTGTATCTCGAAGAGTTCGGTCTGACTCCTCACGATGCACCGCTGGTTACGACCTTCACTGTTCCAGCAAGTGCCTAAACTACCGAAAGTTTCTGGAACTCAAGCGATTAGAGCTTTAGAAAGTCTTGGATTTGTTGTTGTAAGACAACGTGGAAGTCATGTGGTGATGCGAAAGGGTTCGACCGGATGCGTGATACCAAACCACAAAGAGATCAAGAGCGGCACTTTGGCGGGCGTACTTCGTCAGGCCGGAGTGCCGCTAGAAGAATTCCTTCGAGCGCTTCATTGATGAACTAATGACACTGGACGTTGTTTGACAAGTATCTGGTTGGTTTCATGGGTGGCGGTAATGACTGATCAGTTATGAATTTGCTCTACTCAAAACCCAACAAAAACCCAACAAAAACCCAACAAAAACCCAACAAAAACCCAACAAAAACCCAACAAAAACCCAACAATGGCATTTCACGGCGTACCATTTGATTACATATTGCTGCAGCTACCCA
>JAKBSX010000180.1 GCA_021844725.1 Actinomycetes bacterium
ACCTTGGCGTCTCCCCGAACCGAACTTTCATCGGCAGGCTGTCGTGAGCTTATCGCTCGGTCATTTCATAATCACTCCTTTGTGTTTATATTTAGCGCCCGAGCTGCTGGACGCACGACTGGTTACGATGACATGTGGCTCTTCTGAGGTATTCCTAACAGACCTTTGCTCTGATAGTGCCATCACTTCAATGCAATTGCGATGTCCAGTACTCCAGCTTTTGTCTATCACTTCTCGTCTCCCTCAGTCTTACCCCATGTAAGTTGACCATCGACGAGCTGCCAGACAAGCCGACATGCTGCTTCTCGCTTTAGGTCCTTTCCGTAGGTGGCGAAGAGCATTGCCTTTATCCGATCCTGGTCGGCATGGATTGTACCCACTGATACATGTAGTGCCTCAGCAATCACTTTGTCTTTTTTACCTTCATGAAAACGTCGCAGAATCTCAAGATGACGCGGGGTTAGCTCAAGGCGATACCTGACAGCGCGACGAGACCAAACCGACCATACTCGGGCAGATAGTGCATCGCGCTCTTGGGATGGGTACGGCCTAAGTGCACCCTCGCCTTTGCGAAAGAGGGACTCCAGGTCGGCCTGGGCTCGTTGGTTAAGCTCATGTTCTTGAGGAAGAGGCCGTTCGTGAAGATCCGCCAGAAGGCGGGCAGCAAGAGTACGAGAGAGATGCCGACGACCAATGCCAACGTCGGCAACTGCTAGAGCGAAGTCGTCCCAATCAAGATCGTCACTGTCCATGAAACCCAGTGCTCCAACGCCGATTGCGTCACCCACTTCATGAGAACGTGCGACACTTGAGAGAGCGAGAACATTGCGGCCCTGAGACACGAGTTCGGCCACTCCGGCCGCTCCTTGAAGTGCTAAACCTTCACGACTCAGAAGCAAATCACAGCAGACGAGTTCTGCTGGGTAGGAAGCGGCGTCTTCAATCCGGGAAAGCTCGGCAACAACTGTGAACCCAAGTCGCTCAAGGACCATGCTTAGACCGAGTGCCGCAGCGGAATTGTTATCGATCACTATCGCGCGCATATCCCCGACCGGCCTTGCTTCGAGTTCGCTCGTCACTTTAGTAGTAGAAATCATGCCTGCCATGACATCTCCCACAGACTCCCGCTAGCACCAGCTTGAACACTTACACACAGACCTATATCTCTCGCGTCGATTACAAGGCGCTTGGTGTGCGAGGACCAGGCAGTTGAAAAGGGATCAAAACCAACGCCACTGTCGCTCAGGCTTGCATAGCAAAGCGCTGAACTAGTTCTTACAACAAGTTCAGCGCTCGACACCTCAGCATGACGGGCAACATTGCCAATGAGTGCTTCTAATAGTGCTAACAACCTCTCACTTACCAACACAGGCGGATCAGCCTCAAGCAGGCTCATGAGTTTGAGCTTTATACCGAGTTCCTGAGCTTCAGCGACAAGATCAGGAAGTCCAGCGGCGAGATAAGGGTGCGGTCGTGTGTCCCCTAGTACTCCCAATCGAACTTGAGTGACAATTCTGCGTGCTCGACGGCGATCTCCAGGAGCGATCTTGCCTTCAGCTAAACGCTGGCATAGTCCCAGAAGATCTTCATGGATCCAATGCTCCTGGCGAGCCTGTTCAGCCACCTTTTCAGCGGTAATCCGCTCGACAACAGCCTGGTCAAGCCGGGAAGCAAAAAGCCGGAGCGTTGCTGCGACAAGTGCTCCTGCTGCTAACCAAAGAAGGAACCCACCCTCATCGTTCCAGACAAGGGCACCCCTGCCAAGGGGTAGTAACGCCCATGTCAGAGCTGCGACAGCGGTTATTACTAGCCCACGCCATGACAGACCGAAACCGACACCGGCGAGTCCGGCGATGATCATAAGATATGGAAGAAAGCCGTCGAGACCATGGAATCTGCCAGTCCTACCTGCTCCAATTAGCGCGATAGCTGCCACCAGCATGCTCATTGTCAGATCCACCGGCACTAACACCCTACCGCCGAGACGACAGCCGCGGCGTAAGAGCACCACCTCGACCCCGCTCTGAAGTACTGCTATACCAACGGCTAAGGCAACGAGGTCGGGGTGGGCATAATTGTGCCAGTAGGCAAGCAAGGCAAAGAATGGGAAGCTCACCATTGCGATCCTTACAACGATAAGCAGACGAGTAAGCCAGCTCTCAAGCTCTTCTACTGAGCCGCCATTACCAGCTGGAACAAGTGTGACCAGCCGCTCAATGACAGCAAGAACGCCTAAGCTGGTCCGGCTTGCGAACGTTGCCCCCTTGAGCGGAGATGACTCCAGAGCAGTTCCTCCGGAGTCGCCGGGATTCGAAGCGATGGCATGGCTCACCCAAATATCGCCCTCGTTGAGTTTCGGCTTATCTGTTTTGTTACTCACTTCTCCAAGCGTAGAGTGAGGTTCAGTACCCGAACTATCGCAGATCTGCCAAAGATCGAAGCTTTCTCCTTCACGCGGTTCAAAACCTTCGCTCAATTCAGAACCTCGCTTGCGCTAGCTACGACGGTCCTGAGTTCACCAAGTGCAGCCTCGATACGAGGACGAGTCTCCTCGTCCGATGTCAATAGGTCAAGCAGTAAGCCCCTCAACGATGCCAATGCCAGCGTGATGACTCCCTCAAGCCGAGGATTCAAAGGAATTGAATCAGAGGAGCCGTACCCAGTAGCTATAGCAATCCATTCGGCGACGACATGGTCTAGAAACTCGCGGTAATCATCTGGATGGCGAAGGGCAATTACCCATATCTCTAACAATGCCAGACCTGCAGGACGAGCCTCAGGTGCTGAGAGTGCACCCCAGCCAATGTCGATAAGGTCGAGCAGTCCATTCTGGCTGTCTGATGCAATTAGCTCGCGCAGCCGAAGGGTCTCCCTTGTGCGCAGAAACGCTAGTGCCTTGCAGAACAAGCCAGCTCTTGAGCCAAAATGATACTCAAGTGTGTTTGGAGCAACGCCAACTCGGCCAGCTAGACTCCGAAGCGAACTGTTGAGAAAACCGGAGCTGACCAACTCATCCGCCACAGCTTCTAGCAGCCTTTGATGCCTTGTCGGATCGCGAGGTCTTCCGTAGCTAGTTTCAACTCCCCCAGCACTTTGTGGTACAGACACACAAGAAATATACCAAACGATATGGCAGATATCACCGAATTGTAAAACTCGTGGGATGAATCTAAGCGAAGTGAAGCTTTGAAGTCGATGAGTCGTGTCATCGAATAGCACCGTCTAATCGCACAACCACCGTGCCATCAGAGGAGCAAATATGAATTCTGAAAGTGACTTACGGTTGTACTGAGTCACCCATACCCCAACCTGCAGTAGAGATCTAGCAGAAGTGTTATTGGCAAGATCGCAGTCACGCCTTAGTGTGACCACCATGACTTTGCAATCGAGTAATCGATTTTTGAAAATCAACCTACAGCAAACGGAGTTCGTATTTCACGCTCAGCGAGAACGGCCTACTTTTTTAGGAAAATTAGAATGTGATGATAGATCTAGAATTGGGAGAATTCACGCCAAGATACGACCAGTCCTGATGATGGTTCCATCGACAAACAAGCGACCTTTCATTCTCAGTGGATTTGTACACCGTAAAGCACCCTTGATTCCCCGATTGGGTCGCAGAATCAAGACCATAGACCTCATCGAAATTGTTGTACCGTCGTTAGCTAAATATGCTGACCTGATTCCATCTAAGGCACAGCAAATTAGCGACGCTACAGCCAACGTATCGATGGATACCTCTGGTTCTAGACGGTCGCTATGGATGGCCGAACATTTTAAGCAGTGCATAGATCGTATACGACGTATTGGAAGCGAGAAAAGATGAAATCATTCATCCTGGGGAATGTAAACAAAATAATACCAGCAATAAGGCGCGCTAGAATACCGATTATTGCCATAATGACCGTCTCACTTTTAAGTTTCATTCTCCAGGTTAAAAATATCACTCCCACTGCTGAAATGCCGCCGACAAATCCAGCGGCATTTCAGACACTATCAGTTAATCTCGCGGACCATAGCAACCCATACTACAGCTACGGTCACGGATGTAATTGTACCTATTATGCCTTTCAAGTCTGGAAGCAGCTCGGCGTCACTCTCAGACAAAAGGGGAATGCTTACCAGTGGGCGAGCTTCACGTCAGCCACTCTGGCAAATGGCCAAGCGGTATCCTTGTCGAAGGGTTCTACCCCCCAGGTTGGAGCCATCATGGTATTCCCGCCAGAACCTTGGAACGATGGTTATGGGCATGTGGCTATTGTAACCGCAATCGATAGCAATGGCACGGTCTTAGTCAATGAAGGAAACTATTCATTTCCCGGGAAAGAATACCCCTGCACAGACAACAACACTTGGAGTGGCACCAACCTGAACGGCGTAACATACTTGTACTTTCCCGGGAGAGTCGGCACTTCGCCTGCCACTGGAATCAGCGATGGGACATTCATCCGTGATTCAGGAAACGGCAGGGAGTATATCGTATTCCGAGGGGTAAAGATTTACATTAGCTCTGCAGCTCTCTACGGGAGCTTCGGCATCACGAATGGTAATAACTATATCAACTATCCCGATTCAGTCGTCTCCAGCTTATTGAACATTTTTCCAAATGGTACGCTCATCAGAGACATCTCCACGAGCCAGGAGTTTGTTATCTATGGCGGCGTTCGTTTTGAAATCCCAAACGCATCGTACTATACAAGTTATGGTATCGCTAATCCTCAAAACTATGTTAATGTACCGCCGGGAGTGGTCGCCGAACTGCCAGCGTCGTTCGGAACTAATAGCTTCATCCGGGATGAAAGTAACGGCGCTGAGTATGTAATAGTCGGCTTGGATAAGATTTACTTAAACTCGCCGAGCATGTACCCCTTGTTTGGGATCACAAATGGAAACTCATATCTCAATCTTCCGAGTGGCATAGTGGCGCTTTACCCGGCTGCAAATGGCAATCCAGTTCCAACGCCGACAATAGCAAGCCCTGGCAAACCAACTTCACAACCTTCCAACATGTCGGCGAGTCCTACTCAGACGCAACAGGCCACACCGTCTCAGAACCAATCGTCTCCATCTCCCAATCAGGGTGTCGACTCCTCCAATGCTTCGATCGGAATTCCATCGATTATCAATCCCCCTTCCGGGGTTTCTGTCCTCGGTGGACAGGGCACGGCGTCAAGCCCGTTTGTGGTCTCGGCTTACCAGGGACAACAATTCGAGATCTCGATACCAATGACAAATACTGGATCTACAAACTGGTCTGGTGCGAACTGGGGTCTTCAGCTTATCTCCCCCGGTGCCACGGTATCCCAGGGTCAGATGCCCGGACTCCCTTCTTACCTAGGACTGGGTGGAGTTATCCGGCCGGGCCAGAGTCAGAACTGGGTGCTGACCTTTCAGGCTGGGGTATGGCCCGATGCGTCAAATCTTTCAGTTTGGATGATGCGCCAAGTTTCCTCTGGGACACCAAATCCTTCGGGAAACAATGTCGGGCCGACATTCGGTCCAGAATTTGTCCTTCAGGTTGACGTAGTCTTACCGCCACCCGTGACCTCGCCACCCGTGACCTCGCCACCCGTGACCTCGCCACCCGTGACCTCGCCACCCGTGACCTCGCCACCGACAACCGCCGCCGCATGCTACAGCGTACAGGGAAGCCAAGCCCCTCTTCAGGACGGGAATGTGTCTAGTTCCCCATTTGCAAATGGCTCCTTACTCCAAGCCCCAGATGGAAGTGAATGGGTCCTCGAAGACCTCGCACGCTTCCATTTGGGTTCACCATCGCTGGATGCCGCCTGGGGGGTCAATGGGAATGCGTATCAGCCGGTTAGTTGGCAGACTTTGCAGAACATCCCAACCCATCTACCGTATGGCGCGTTCTTACAGGACCAAGCGACCAACGCCGAATACATCGTTTTCGACAATACAAAATTCCATGTCCCAAGTCCTTCTCTGGATGGTCAATTTGGCATCACCGATGGAGGCACGGGATTCGTTCCCGTACCAGACATTCTGATCCAGTCCTTGTCGACGACTTTGCCTAACGACGCCACAGTTGTTGACGAATCTACCCAACGTCTGTATCTATTTGAAGGAGGACAGCTGCACTGGGTGCCGAATTCATCGATTGAGTCGCAGCTCGGCATCAGCGCGGCTGCTATTGATTACCTTCCATCTGGGGTAATCGGAACGATGACGATAGGGCTACCTACGTGCAGCTAATCCCAATTTAGACCTCGGGATCAGCGTATCGACTCTGATGCATGGACAAAGAAGGTGAGAATCCCAAGAGGCCCCTGTTGACCAGTCCAGGTGATTGATTTTGTGGGAGCCTCAGACCTCCGGTAATGGCTGGGTGCATCAAGGTCAAGGTTTTGGCTCGATCTGGTAGGTAATAGGCCGGTTGTCACCGGTAAGCCGCGGTGGGTTG
>JAKBSX010000181.1 GCA_021844725.1 Actinomycetes bacterium
TCCACTCTTCATTTCCTGACCTTGAACTTCCCTGCATTATCCTTCATGGACCGGAAGAAGTTTTCAGCGACCAGCTTTTCGCCAAAGACCCTAAGGGTGGAATGGGCACTATTGGCTCTGACGTCGGGATAAATACTCATTACTTCTATCAAGATAGGCAAGTCTTCTGTCAGGACAGTCCAGTCACCCTGGTGAATAAGGGTGATGTCCTGCATACATGCCCGTCTCGCTTCAACACCTCCTCATAATCATTTAGTCGGGGTAACAGCATAGTTGTTCTTGAGCTTTTACTAATTCGCTTCATCGAAATCAAGCAAAGCAGTCTCAAGATTGGCGAACAGAATGTGTCGATGGATTCATCGATTTACTTATCTATCGATGCGACATTATGGTAGAATTGTTGGCACCAACCAGACTTGGGATGTAGCAAAGCATGAAGTTCACAGACATAGAATATCTGAGTTCATACTTCGAAAGACACGGGATTTGTTCAGGGCAGAAAGTGGTTGCAATTGAAGAAGTCAAGGGAGGAGTTTCTGCAGATGTGTACAGGGTCAAAATGAGCTCGTGCGATTTGATTGTAAAAGTACCCCTAGGAAAATTAAAAGTTGAAAAGGAGTGGATTTCAGACACCATACGTGGAAGGAACGAATTCAGGGCACTTTATATTGCATCTTCTATCTTAGGAAACAACTCTGTCCCAAAACCTTACTTTTTTGATGACGAGTCGCGTGCACTGATAATATCCGCTGCACCTGCGGAGTTTGTGACGTGGAAATCACTGCTAATCAGTAACCAGGCCGATACAAGAATCGCAGAGGTTCTGGCAGATAATCTTGGGCGTTTCCACAAAGGATCGATGGGGCAAGACTGGCTTGAGGGCGAGCTAACAGAAAGTTCAAGATTATTCTATGAGTTGAGACTTAATCCATATTTTGAACATCTTCTACCGCTCCATACAAGGCACAGAGAAAACATCACCGAGGTTATCCAACTTCTAAGAGACGAAAAACGCTCACTCGTACACGGCGACTTTAGTCCTAAGAACATACTCACTGATGGCACTTCAAGAGTTGTTATCCTCGACTGGGAGGTAATTCATTACGGGAATCCGGTTTTCGACTTGGGATTTATGTGCACGCATCTCACCCTGAAAGCTATTCATCTGGGAAAAGAGGACCCTCAAAAATGGCTGAACCTCATTAATGTGTTCTACGATAGATATAATTCCACGGTCGATTATCTAACAATAGATGACGACGAGTTCTTCAAGGTTCTTGGCGCACTGCTCGTCGCACGTGTGGATGGTAAATCGCCGGTTGAATACCTTTCCATGCCAGAGAAAGATTTTGTGAGATCATTCGGTCTTCATGTATTAAGCACAAGGTTTGAGAGCATTGATGAATATTTCTCCCAGCTTGAGAGTAAATTACGATGAAACAGGCTAAGGAAGGTATAGCTATGATAGCTGGGAGAGAAGTTCTGGACTCCCGGGGAAGGCCGACTGTCGAGGTTGATGTTTTCACGTTTGGCGGTGCGATGGGAAGGGCCATCGTTCCTTCTGGTGCGTCTAAAGGCAGATATGAAGCTCACGAACTGAGAGATGGTGACTTACGAAGATACAGAGGACTTGGTGTCCGCAAGGCAGTGTACAACATAAACGAGTTCATAAAGCCAAAGCTCAAGGGTTTATCTGTTTTAGACCAAACAAGAATAGACGAACTCATGATTGAGCTGGACGGCACACCTCAGAAGGAACGTATGGGTGCAAACGCAATACTGGGTGTATCACTTGCAGTTACAAAAGCCGCAGCTATCCAGAAGGGAGTTGGGCTGTATCGGTATTTTCATGAGCTTGCTGGTTTCGGAAAAGGCAATCTGATACCCCTACCACTAGTGAATGTATTAAGCGGCGGATTGCATACAAGGAAGGGCATTGATTTTCAGGACTACCAGGTTGTTCCTCTCAGGGCTGGAAGTTTTTCAGAATCAATGGAGCAGATAAGTGAAGTTATCAACTGCACACGTGACATTCTGATGGAGCAAAACAATCCGTCTCTCGGGCTGGCAGACGAGGGAGGGTTCTGCCCAATTGGATTGACAAATGAAGACGCATGTTCGATAATCATTAATGCGATAGAGAGAGCCGGATTTAAACCTGGAAAGAATGTAGGAATAGCTGTCGATTTTGCATCGAATTCATACTTCAGGGAAGGAGAGTATTTACTCAGTTCTGAAGGCAGAGTCCTGGATGCATCAGAGATGATAGATTACATAAAGGAATTCTGTGAAAGATACCCAATAGTATCAATCGAGGATCCATTGGGGGAAGATGATTTGAACGGATGGGCGGAACTCACACGAGCGCTGGGCGGGAAACTGCAGGTCATCGGAGATGATATATTTGTGACAAGTCCCTCAAGAATTGCACTCGCGGCCAGAAACGGCATTGGGAATGCAGCCCTGATCAAGATGAATCAGGTAGGAACTGTCACAGAGACGTTAAGCGCATTGAAGTTTGCCATGGAAAGCGGGTATCGGACTGTGGTTTCTGCAAGATCTGGTGAGACAGAAGATCCGACTATAGCGGATCTGGCTGTAGGCACCGACGCCGGCCAGATAAAAGTGGGTTCGCTTCACAGCTCATCTAGGCTTGCAAAGTGGAACCAATTATTAAGGATTGAGGAAAAACTTGGTGGTAACGGAGTTTGGGCAGGTAGTTGGCCCATTGAGTGAACACAGGTTGAATTACAACAAATATATGCATAAACAGCAGGATTTACCTGTTTCAGTCAGAGTTAAATAAGCAAATCTCACGATCACCTATTCACTGCTATGAACGAAGAAACAGTTTTGCTATCGATAGAAGGACACGTAGGGATCATAACACTCAATCGGGAAAAGAAGCTGAACGCAATGGACAACCACATGACCAGCCTGCTGTATGAAAGGATAAGGGAAGCAGGAGAAAACAATAGCATCAAGGCAATTGTCATCACAGGTAAGGGAAAGGCATTCTCTGCGGGTTCTGACATTAATGAGTACGGGAAAATGACAAAAATCGTTGAATACGCAGAGCACCAGAGACTCGGCAGAGTCTTATTTGATTACATAGAAAATACAGGGAAACCAATAATTGCCGCGGTGAATGGTTACTGTCTTGGAGGAGGCATTGAACTTGCACTTGCATGTGACCTAATAGTATCATCCCCTGAAGCGAAGTACGGAGATCCATCCCTCAGGCTTGGTGTAGTACCTGGGGGCGGCACAACGCAAAGGTTAACGCGGCTCATAGGAAGAAACAAGACAAAGGAGTTGTTGTTCACTGGCGAATTCCTTAGCGCACAAGAGGCAAAGGAACTAGGCATGGTCAACCTGATCGTGCCGGCAGACAGTCTCATTGAGGAAACAAGAAGAATGGCGTTGAAGATCATCAGTATGCCGCCTCTTTCACTCGCCAAGGCGAAAAAACTGGTGAATGAGGGGGCGGAGTCACCACTCAATGTTGCCTTATCCTACGAGATAGAGTCGACGATAGCACTTTATGGCACAGCAGATGCGAGAGAGGGACTGAGTGCTTTTATCGAGAAGAGAGAGCCACATTTTAAGGGGGAATGAACTTGCCGCACGGATCACTTGAAGGCGTGAAAGTCCTTGAAATGACACAATATTACAACGGCCCATATGCCGGGAGAATGCTGGGCGAACTGGGTGCGGACGTGATAAAAATAGAGCCACCCTGGGGTGACCCACAAAGACACACCCCACCGTTCATTGGCAAAGATTCCCTTCACTTCATATTTTACAATGCGAACAAAAAATTCATAACACTCAACGTCAAATCTGAAAAGGGGAAAGAGATATTCTTCAAATTGGTGGAACAATCAGACATATTCATCGAAAACTTCAGGCCCGGCACACTGGATAAGCTTGGCATAGGCTATGAAAAACAGAAGGCGGTTAATCCAGGTATAATATACTGCTCTAGTTCTGCATATGGAGAAGGACCGTACAAAGACTTACCGGGATTCGACCCTGTCGTCCAAGCGTTCAGCGGCCTCATGGACACCAATGGCTTCCCGGATATGCCGACCAGACTTGGTACAAGCGGGCTCGATATAGTAACGCCTGTTTTTGCCGATCTGGCGATTGTTTCAGCCCTAAGACACCGAGATAGAACGGGAGAGGGGCAAAGCATAGATATAGCCATGTACGACGTCGCGGTCTTGATGTCCCAACAGAGTATGGTATACTACTTCGGCGGTTATCCGGTGAGGACAGGACCTACCAGTTTCATGGTTTCTCCGGAGTATCTTTTCAGAACAAGAGATGGTCGTGTTTATGTCATAATTCACACTGAAAGCGCATGGACAAAGCTGGTGGATTACTTTGACAGAAGGGACTTGTTGCAAGATATCAGGTTCAAGAACAATGAGAAGCGCGTTGAAAACAGGGATGACCTCATCAAAATAGTAAGCACATGGTTTGCTGAATTGACCAATCGTGAGCTTATAGAGATCATTGAAAAAGTTGGCGGGGTGTGTGGGGAATTTCGTGAGACTCCGGTTCAGCTTGACGATCCGGAGACCACGGCCAGGAAGATGTATCCTGAGTTTGTTCTCCCTGATCGCAATAAAGTGAGGATTCCTGGCTCAGCTTTCAAGCTGAGCATCACTCCCGGAATCGTGAATAGCGCCGGCCTTCCGATTGGATTCCACAATGAAGAGATATATTTCGGAATGCTGGGAATTGGTGCCCCAGAGATGTTTGAACTGAAGAGATCTGGTGTAATATGAACCGGGGCAATTGCTAACTGAATGAGAGCCGTTTCCATCGAGCCTGACGCAACATCATGCCCTTCTTCTCTGGGGACCAGTGTGGCCGCATTTGCACGGGGAATATGACAAATGAGGTATTGTAGGGAACCACTCCCCGCGGGCTGTATCGGCATTGTATTTGTACTCTCCTGCTTCCGAATACAAGCTCTCAAATTTCTCCACTTTGTCCAAATCTACTTCGATTCCGAACCCTGGCAAATCGCGCACTATTGTTGCGCCATTTTCAACAACGATCGGTTTCTTGAGTAAGTCCTCTTCAAGATGAATATAATGCGTGTCGATCGCATATCCGAGATTCGGTGTGCATGCGGCAGAATGAAGCATGGATGACAGGCCTATACCGGTTTCTCCAGGGCTGTGCATTCCGAGTTCAAACTGATTCGCCCAGGCAATTGCCGCGAGTTCAATAAAGCCAGTACACCCGTAGTACCAATGTGGGTCACCAAGTATTATACTGACAGCTTCCCGAAGATAGGCATGAGGAATGTCCTGTATTCTGGTAATGGCTGTGTTGGTTGCGACAGGCGCGCCAGTAGCCTGCCTGAATTCCCTCAATCCCTCCATTGACCATACAGGATCCTCATAATACTCAATAGGAATATCTCTTAGACATCTGTAGACTCTGATGGCATCAGACAAACTCCAGGCTCCATTTGGATCAATCCTGAACTTAACATTGGGCAGCGCTTCTGACATCGCTTTTATAACGTCGACTTCGTGCTGGGGGCTGAATACACCTGTCTTCAGCTTTATAATGGAGAAGTCGTACTCTTGGACAAGCCTTTTTGTGAATGCAGTAAATTCTTCTGGCGTCTCTTCTCTTTCAGTGGGGAACAGATATCCTGCTATCGGAACCTCATCTCTGATTTTCCCCCCCAGCAAGCTGTGGACTGGGGCAGATAACGCTTTGCCCTTTATGTCAAGAAGTGCAGTTTCGATAGCGAACCACATCTGTGGAAGAAGTTGATTATAATAAGTGGAGGTAATTGGAGACGCGACCTTCCACCTCAAACGCCTTACGTTGAGAGGGTCTTCTCCAATCACCATGCCTTTGAGAAAACGGAATAGCTGTTCAAGTGAAAAGCCTCCCCCACCGACTTCCCCAAATCCAGTGATACCTTCATTCGTGTTCAATTCGATGAGCGTGAATATGAATCTGCCAGGGTGCGCTCCAACACCGTGCCTGAGCGATCTTTTCAGAGGAACCGATATGTTTCTGATTTTCATGTCAGTAATCTTCATCAATCACACTTCCCTAAACTTTCAACAGGTAGATTGATTCAACCGAGTTAAGTCTTGTTGTTAACATATTTAGCGGTTGTCCACCTGAAAGTTGTTTATCTATCGCTGCTGCCGAGTGCACGAAAGCTCGATTTCCGCTCTGGCGAAATACCCTCGCCGTATCGGGATAGGTAAACTTTTACTTGAGACATCCCTTAGAACCGGCTTTGGGACAAAATCATGAACCAATTCTCTTTACCAGTTCAGGCTCTGTATATCTGAGGTAACAGCACTGTCTCACATTGTGTACATTCGCCTTCAGAAACTCCTCCGTCTTCTTTCTTTCAGG